>NZ_JBWKXQ010000050.1:0-48818 GCF_059423125.1 Variovorax sp. GW531-E2
GACGGGCCCGGGCGGCGCGGCGCCATCACGGCGGGGGTGGGGTCGCCAGAGGGTGTGAGCGTGTTTTCAGCCATGTTCTTGCCCCGGTTGAAGTGAGTGAGGGACGGCGGTCGGTGCGGCGCCGTCGGCGGCGCGGACCGGGAAGCCCGGCACCGGTTCGTCGAAGCCGCGCGGGTTCGCCAGCTGCCAGCGCCAGCTGTCGGCGCACATCTGGTCCAGGCTGCGCTGCGCGCGCCAGCCCAGCCGGTCCTGGGCGTGCTGCACGTCCGCCCAGTAGGCCGGGGCATCGCCGGGACGGCGCGGACCGATGTGCACCGCGATGCGGTGCCCGCATGCGCGTTCGAAGGCCGCGATCACGTCGAGCACCGAGGCGCCATGCCCCGTGCCCAGGTTCACCGTGAGCAGGCCCCGATGCAGCGTCGCGTACCGCAGGGCCGCCACATGGCCTTCGGCCACGTCCATCACGTGCACGTAGTCGCGCACGCCCGTGCCGTCGTGCGTCTCGTAGTCGTTGCCGTGCACGACGACGTGCCCGCGCTCGCCCACCGCGACCTGCGAGACATACGGCACCAGGTTGTCGGGCGGCCCCTGCGGGTGTTCGCCCAGCAGGCCGCTCTCGTGCGCGCCGATGGGGTTGAAGAAACGCAGGCATGCGATGCCCCAGCGCGGATCGGAGCGGGCGAGGTCCGCGAGCATGCGCTCCACCATCACCTTGGAGCGCCCGTAGGGGTTGACGGCCGCGTACGACGCGCTTTCCCGTATCGGCGAGCGCGGGATGTCGCCGTAGACCGTGGCCGAGGACGAGAAGATCAGCGTGCGCACGCCGGCGCGCTCCATGGCACGCGCCAGCGCGAGGCTGCCCGCCACGTTGACGTCGTAGTAGCCGAGCGGGTCGCTCACCGAGCGGCTGACCGCCTTCAGCCCCGCCAGATGCAGCACCGCGTCGACCCCGTGCTCGGCGAACACGCGGTCGAGCACCGCCGCGTCGCGCACGTCGCCGCGCACCAGCTGCGGCTGCACGCCGCAGATGCGTGCCACGCGCTCCAGCGAACGCGGGTCGCTGTTGACCAGCGTGTCCAGCACCACCGGCAGGTAGCCGGCCGCGATCAACGCCACGCAGGCGTGGCTTCCGACGAAGCCGGCGCCACCCGTCACCAGAATCTTTGAGTGGGTCATGGTTGGGACTCGCGCAGTGGGGTTGGCGTGGCCGTGCTTCGGTCCGCCACGCAGCGAAGCAGTTCTTGTTCGAGGCGCGACAGGATGGCGTCCTGGTCGAGCTCCGCCAGCGCGAACGCGCGGCCCGCCGCACCGAGCGCTTGGCGCAGGCCCGGCGAGCACGCGAGCTGCGCGATCGCGTCGGCCAGCACGGCCGCATCGCCCGGGGGCACCACGAAGCCACGGTCTGCGACCACGCGTGCGAGTTCGGTGCCGGGGTGCGCCGTGGCGATCACGGCCTTGCCGCTCGCGAACATGCCGGCAAGCTTCGAGGGCATCACGAGGTCGGCGGCATCGGCGCGCTGCGGCAGCACGTGGATGTCGGCCATGCCCAGCAGCTCGTTGAGCCGTTCGGCGGGCTGTAGCTCGAGAAAGTGCACGCGGTCCAGGCCGGCGCAGGCCGACATCAGCGGGGCGCGGCTTGGGCCGTTGCCGCAGATGACGAAGTGAATGCTCTGCTGGTCGGCTAGAAGGCCCGCCGCCTCGGCCAGCAGTTCGATGCCCTGCTTGGCGCCCAGGCTGCCCGCATAGAGCACGACCACGGCATCGGGCGCAATGCCCAGCTCGGCTCTGTAGCCATCGGCCGCGCGGGGAGCGGGACGAATCGCCGAGACGTCCACCCAGTTCGGAAAGAGAACGAGCCGGCCTTCGCCGATGCCCTTGCTCCTGGCCTTGTCGACCATGGCCGCCGAGATGGTCGAAACGCGGTCGAACCTCGCCAGCAGCCATCGCTCCAGCGACAGCGCGACACGCCGCACGCCCGCGCCGCGCACGAGGCCCAGGCCGAACGCCGCATCGACTTCGAAGTCCTGGATGTGCAGCCACGACCTGATGCCGAGCAGCTTCGCGAAGCACAGCACCGCGGGCGCGCAGAAAAGCGGCGGCTCCACGACGAACACAAGATCGGGCTTCCAGCGCGCCTGCGCCAGCAGCAGCGGCATGCTCGACAGCATGAACGAGCACAGGTGCGCCACGCGCGCCAGCGCACGCGGCTGCGAAGGCACCCAGGTGGGCGCGCGCCAGACCGTGAGGCCGTTGCGCCCGGTGGTCTTGCGATAGGCCCAGGCCGAATGGCCCTCGAACACCGCCCAGTGCGGGAAGAAGGGCGGCGCCGCGATCACGCGCACGTCATGGCCCTGGGCCTGGAGCCAGTCGGCCATCTCGCCCGAGTACTTGCCGATGCCGGCCAGCTCGGGCGCGAAGTTCATCGAGTACAGCAGGATCTTCACGGCGATCTCCCCAGGGCCGGGCGCAGCAGGCGCACGATCGGAAAGAAGCCGAACAGCGCGCGCATGCGCAGCTCGTACAGCACGAAGTCGGTGACGAAGGCGATGAAGAAGACGTAATGCGGCTTGTCGGGAAAGAGCGAGATCACGACGCCATACGAGGCCAGCCGCAGCGCGAACTCCAGCAGCGTCCACCACCCGAGCGAGCCCATGGTGGCGTTCAGCGAGAGCATCGTTTCGTGGTGGACCGTGTAGGTCCTCAGCAGGAAGTACGGCGCGATGCACACGAAGATGTCGCGCGCCTCGGGGCCGAGCTTCAGCAGCGGCGCGGCCACCGCCATCAGCCCCGCCAGCCCCACGAAGAGCACGCAGCCGAGCAGGAACGAATGCCGCGCCAGCCGCAGCTTCTCGATCGTCAGGTTGGCCGCGTTGGCGTCCAGCATCGCCGGCGTCTTCGTGACGAGAAAGGCCTGCACGAACTGCGAAGGTGCCTCCGCGAGAAGAAAGGCCAGCTTGAACGCGCCCACGTAGCCCAGCGGCATGAAGAGCGCCACCAGCAGCAGGTCCGACTTGCGCAGCAGGAAGGTCAGCAGCGCATACACCGTGGCGCTGGCCTGCGACGCGAGCGCCAGCACGGGCGGCCCGGCCGGCGGCGGCGCGCCGTTCGCCGGCAGGAAGATGGCCGCGCCCACGAGCACCAAGGCCAGCAGATTGATGGCGAGCAGGTGCGCCACGCCGATCTCCAGGCCGAGCGCAGCGAGCGCCGCCACGCCCAGCACCAGCACGGTCGCGCGCACGCCCGACTCCAGGTTGAGCAGGCCCGCATGGCCCAGGCCCCGGCTGTACGACAGGCGCAGGCTGTTGAAGGCGAAGACCGCGAGCGACAGCACGATCAGCACGAAGGGCGCGCCGACCACCGGCAGGCGCTGCGCGCCCACGACGCCGGCCGCGAGCAGCGCGGCCAGCGGCAGCCCGATCGCCAGCGTGCGCAGCAGGTCGCCGCGCGTCACCCGGGGCGGCACGCTCGCGGCATTGCGCGAGAACAGCAGCGAACTGCCCAGCGTGCCCACGACCAGCGCCACTTCGAGCACCGACTGGTAGACGGAGTACTCGCCGAAGCGCGCGGGCGCCACCTGCGCCGCGATCAGGAAGATCGCCAGGAAACCCGACAGGTACACATACAGCCGCGACGCGAGCGCCCCCAGCCCCAGGCGTTGCGCGAGGCGGATGCCGGGCAGGGCGAACGAGGTGCCGGCGGCGGGCTTCATGGCGTGCTCCCGTCCGCGGGGTGCTTCGGCGTTGGCGCATCCGCAAAGCCCAAGGTGTCGGCCATGCGGCGCGCGCGCGACGCGATCCGGTGCGCGTTGTTCTTGGCCCGGCGCGCCATCTGCAGTGCCCAGGTCAGTGCCGCAACGGCGTACACGCGGCGATGCAGCGCGGGCTGCATCGCCAGCTTGGCGGCGCCCTGGAAGTGCAGCGCGAGCACGCGCACCGTGTCGCCCGCCGGCGTCTGCAGACAGGGCTGGCCGTCGACGAAGGCCAGGCGCTTGGCGCCGCCGCGCACGCGGAACTCGCGCACGAAGTGGTTGGTGCCGCCGTTGACGTTGTGGTCGATCACCTGGCCGTCGAACACCCGGTTGATCGGCACGGTGTTGCCGCTGGCCTGCGCCCACAGGTACAGCAGCGTCATGTCGGACACCCCGCCGCGCACGCTGCGGGTCGCGAAGCGCTCGGCAATGTCGCGCAGCTGGTGCAGGCCCGCGGGCGTGCTGTACATGTGCAGGAGGCAGGCGACGAAGTCCTGCAGGCCGGCCGCCGTCCAGTAGCTCACGTGCGGCGAGATCTGGCAGGGGTTCCAGCCGTCCGTGGGCAGGATGCTGGAGCCGGAGAAGTCGGCGTGGCCTACCAGGCGCGCAATGTGGGCGCCGACGCCGTTGAACAGCAGCACGTCGCTGTCGATCAGCACGAAGGCGCGGCAATCGGGGTGCGCTGCGAGATGGTTCGCCAGGAGGAAGTAGCGCCTGAAGCAGATCTTCTCGAACGCCGGCGTGTTGCTCGACAGGTGCACGTAGGCTTGGCAGAAGCGTTCGTACGCCGGTCCGGCGTCGGTGTCCGACAGGACGACCAGCTGCTCCTGCGCCATGGCCGCGGATTCGCAGCACAGGCGCAGGGCCGTGTTCTGGCGGTCTTCCACAACGATGAAGGGGAGGGCGTGGTCCATGGTCGGGCAAGCGGGTTAGTACGGGTCAGGGCCGCGCCGCGGTGGCGCTGCGCACCAGCGCGACGTGGGCGGGAAGAAAGTGGAAGTCGGCGTCCAGCGGCATGTCGAGCGTGAGCATTCCGCCCCGCGCGTTCGCGTCGCCGATCCAGCTGCGCAGCTGCGCGGCCGAGAAGCGCGGCGCGCTCGGCTGGGCCCAGGAAGCGCCCAGCGGCGTCAGCACATGCAGCCGGAGTTCGGAGGGCGGCGAGGCCAGGCGTGCGGCGGGTTGCAGGTACTCGCCCGCCATGAGGTTCTGGCACGGCGCGCTCTTGAGGCTGAAGCGCGCCGCCCCCTCGCCGGCATTGAAGGCCAGCCACCGGGTGGGTGCGCCGTTGCGCGCGGCCGCGCAGAACCGGTCCCAGTCGCGCGTCGTCATGCCCGTCGTGTTGTAGACGCCGTCGAACCACCAGCCTGTGGCGACTGCGCCGTAGTGCTGTGACCAGCTGTCGATCACCGCCGACCAGGCGGCGATGAAGCGCGTCGGCGGTGGCTGCTGCTCGGAGACATCGCCCAGGCACTCCATCAGGTAGGGGTCCCCTTGCGGCGCGCGGAAGGGCAGGTAGAGGATCAGCGCGATGCCGTGGCGCCGCAGTGCGCGGCCGATCTCCATCGGCAGGTCGCGTGGCGAACGGTGCGCGGCGCTACGCGGGCACTGCGCTTCGAGCGCGGCGTTCGGCGCGATGAACTGGCCGTTGTTCTGCCCGAGCGTGAGGATGAGATGGCTGGCGCGCATCCCGGCGAGTTCGGCGGCGAAGGCGTCGACGTCGAAACGCCCGATGCCGGCGATGGACTGCTTGTCGGGCAGGTAATGCACCATCACGCCGAAGCCCGGTGCGCCCTGCGTTTCGGGAAGTGCTGCGACGGCCGGCCGCGCCCACGCGGCCAGCCCGAGCGCCAGCACCGCGAGCGTGCGAAGCAGGGAGCGTGCACGGTTCGTCATGGCGTGGCCCTCGCCAGCGACGCGTCGCCGCGCTTCAGCCTGAGGTAACTCGCGGCCACCGCGCCCGGCGTGCAGACCCGCGAGAGCGACCATGCGGGGCGCGTGCGCTGGTGCGCGGCCAGGTAGCGCTCGATGCTGCCGAGGCCGACGAATTCATTGCCAATGAAGAACGCGTAGCCCGCGAAGAGCTCCCGGTGCACCGGAAGGTCCGAGAGCAGCAGCGGCACGCCCAGCGTGGCCGCCTCGGCGGCCGACAGGTTGAAGCCCTCGAAGGTGGACAGCGAGATGAAGGCCGTCGCACCCCGGTACAGCCGCAGGAGCTCGTCCCGCGACACCAGTCCCCGGTGCCGCACGCAGCCGCGGAACGCGGGCGCCATGGCCGAGATCATGCGTTCGACCTCCTTGGCGCCGTTGCCGGTGATGTCGAGGTAGTCGACCAGGCCCTGGCGCTTCATGCGCACGAAGAGCTTCAGGATGCCTTCGAAGTTCTTGTGCGGGTAGTAGTGGTAGGCCGCGATCAGGTAGCGCCCGTCGGGTGCTGCCGTGCGGTCGGCGTTCGCGGCGACGGCGCCCGCATCCACGGGATTGAAGATCACCGCCGGGTGCTCGCAGCGCCTGAAGTGCCGCTCGAAGTCTTCCTGGCTGCTGCGGCTGATGAAGACCACGTCGGCGGCGCTGCGCGCGACGCGGTGCAGGTTCCAGTCGAGCCAGAGGCGCTTGCGCGCGCTGAAGTACTGCGGGTACGACTTGTACTGCACGTCGTGCACCACCACGATCGAATCCCGGTGGCGGCTGAAGGGCGCCAGCAGCGAGAAGGGCAGGAAGTAGTTCGGGAACAGCGAGTACACGCGCTCCCCGCGCAGCCACCCGCGCACCAGGTGGACGTTGTAGAGCAGCGTGTCGAGGATGAAGCGGCTGATCTTCAGCCGCCGCGCGGCCGCGTACAGGTGCGGATGGCGCTCGCTGATCGGCTGCACCTCGTGGCCCGGCGCGTCGCGCATGCTTTCGAGCAGCACCTCGGACACGTTCAGCACCCCGCCCGCCGACGCGTTGAGCCGGATGGTGTCGTAGAAGAGGTAGGTGGCCATGGTCGCTCCTGCGTGCGTGCGTTCTCATGCGGTCGGCAGGCTGGCGCGCGCCGGGCGGGGGGCCGGCCTGCGGAACCACGCCGCGAGGCTGCCGGCGACGATGGCCGCGACCAGCCCCGAGACGGCGAACGGTCCCCAGCCCAGGATCGGCCCGCGCAGGAACGGCACGTAGGCCGCCAGCAGCACCAGCGCGCACAGGTAGCCGGCCGTCAGCGTGCGTTGCGGATCGATGGCCTTGTCGACGAGGCGAAAGAGCGCCGAGACCGCGAAGCCCAGCAGGGCCGGGCCTGCCAGCCCGAAGTCGAAGTAGGCGGTGGTGAAGGGCGGCAGCGACAGGTTGCTCTGCGAGAAGTTGCCCAGCACGGCCGGCCAGCCGAGCGGGTCGTAGCCCGGGAACATCTTCAGTTCGCGCGGCAGGATGAAGGAGAAGGCCGAGAGCAGGTAGCGCCCGTAGCCGAGGTCGGGCGAGGGCGCGCGCTCCAGGATGCCCGCGACGACGAACATCGCGTCGAAGTCCTGGCTGAACGGGTACGACGCCAGCTCCGCGCCCCACATGGCGTCCCGCGAGATCAGGTTCAGCACCGGGCCCAGGCCCGCGATGGCGCCGAAGATCACGGCGGCGAGCGTCCACCGGTGGCGCCGCCCCAGGGCATGGATGAGCAGCGGCAGCAGCCCGATCAGGATGACCTGGCGTGCCGTGTTGACCGGGTTGGCGGCGATGGCGGCCAGCGCGAAGGCGAGGCCCGCGACGCACCAGGCCCACAGCGTGCGCTGGCGCGTGGCGTGGATCGCGAGCGCCACGCAGCACAGCAGCACCATGAGCTTGGGCAGCGTGGAATAGACGATGTACTGGACCGGCGCGGCCTCCTCTTCGGAAATCACGCCGCGCGCCGTGAAGTTCATGTCGGGGCGCAGGAAGAGCATGGCGAACGCCACCTCCAGGCAGGCCAGCAGCAGGAAGGGGTGGGCGACACCGGCACTGAGCGCGCGCTGCGCCAGCCGGGGCGTGGCGGGCGGCTCGGGCAGGCCCAGCCGTGCGGCTTCCACGCCGGCCATGTACAGCAGCACGAGCATCAGCCCCTGCGTGTGCGCAGCCTGCCCGACGATGCCCACCTCCCAGAAGTCGGTGTCGGTCGCGATCTGCATCGCCGGCGCCAGCGAGAAGTAGATGAGAACCGCCGTGTAGTGGATCAGCAGGAACACGCTGTCGCTGGCGGTGCCCAGCATCGACAGCTGCACCACCGTCAGCACGAACACCACCCCGTAGCCCCAGACAGGATCGATCAGCCCGCACAGCGCGGCGCAGACGATGCCGGACCAGAAGACGAGGGTTCTCATGGCGAGGTCCGTTTCTGCTTCAGGCGTGCTCGGCCTCTGCGGCGGTCCGGCGCGCCGTCTGGTAGTCCGCATAGGTGCGGCGCAGCCCTTCGGCCAGCGGCACGGTGGCGCGCCACCCGAAGCTGGCCGCGCGCGACACGTCCAGCAGCTTTCGCGGGGCGCCGTCGGGCTGGGCCAGGTCGTAGTGGATGCTGCCCTCGTAGCCCACCACCTCGCGGATGTGCTCCACCAGCTCGGCGATCGAGACGTCCTCGCCCGTTCCGAGGTTGATGTGGCCGCGCATCGGATCGGTGTGCTGGTCGTAGTCGGCGCGCGACAGGTTCATCACGTCCAGGCAGCCTTCGACCATGTCGTCCACGTACAGGAACTCGCGCCGCGCCCGGCCGCTGCCCCAGATCAGCACGCTCGGCGTGCGGCTGATCTTGGCCAGGTGAAAGCGCTGGATCAGCGCCGGCACCACGTGGCTGTTCTCCAGGTGGTAGTTGTCGCCGGGGCCGTAGAGGTTGCTCGGCATCACGCTGCGGAAGTCGACGCCGTGCGTGGCGCCGTACTGCCGGTTGTAGCTTTCGCAGAGCTTGATGCCGGCGATCTTGGCGATCGCGTAGGGCTCGTTGGTGGGCTCGAGCTTGCCGGTGAGCAGGGCCTCTTCGCGGATCGGCTGTTCGGCCAGGCGCGGGTAGATGCAACTCGAGCCGAGGAACAGCAGCCGCTTGACGCCGGCGAGAAAGGCCTGGTGCGTGAGGTTGGCCGCGATCAGCAGGTTCTCGTAGATGAACTGCGCGGGGTAGGTCATGTTGGCGTGGATGCCGCCGACCTTGGCCGCCGCCACGTAGACCTGGTCGATGCGCTCGGTCGCGAAGAAGCGCGCGACCGCCGCCTGGTCGAGCAGGTCGAGCTCGGCGTGGCTGCGCGTCACGACCTCGTGGCCGAGTTCGCTCAGGCGCCTCGTGAGCGTCTGGCCGACCATTCCGCGATGACCTGCAACATAGATTCGCATGGCGTTCTTTCAGTGAAGGAAGAGGGGGCTTCGGGTCTCAGCGCGAACCGCGCGCCCCGAGCACGACGCGGAAGGTCTTCAGCAGGATCACCACGTCGCGCAGCAGCGAGAGCGTGGCGACGTACTCGGCGTCCATGGCCGCGCGGCGGCGGTAGCTCACCTCGTTGCGTCCGCTGATCTGCCACAGGCCCGTGATGCCCGGGCGCACCGCGCAGTAGTACGCCCAGTAGGGGCCGTAGAGCTCCTTCTGCGCAAACATGCAGGGGCGCGGGCCGACCATGCTCATGTCGCCCTTGAGCACGTTCCAGAACTGCGGAAACTCATCGATGCTGTAGCGGCGCAGGAAGGCGCCGAAGCGGGTGATCCGAGGGTCGTGCTCGAGCTTCTGGAACTTCTCCCATTCGCGCCGCGCTGCGTCGTTCTCGCGCAGGTGCCGGGCCAGCAGGGCATCGGCGTCGGGCGCCATGGTGCGGAACTTGTAGAAGCGGAAGATCCGCCCGTCCCGGCCGTAGCGCGGCTGCACGTAGATGGCCGGGCCGCCCGAGGTCAGCAGCACGCCGAGGGCGATGAGCGCGTAGGCCCAGCCCAGGAACAGGAAGAAGGCGCCCGCCAGGAGGATGTCCATGGTGCGCTTGGCGGCCTGCAGGAGCCGCGAGCCGCCCACCGGCACGGGGCGTGCGGCGGTGCGGTGCGGCGTGCGTGAAAGGTGCGTGCTCATGATGTCGCGCGCTCCGGTTCGGCGCGGGGGGTGTGCCCCAGCGCGGGCGGATAGATGTTCGGCGGCAGGCCGTAGGGCCCGTAGTCGTAGCCGTAGGCGTTGTGGCGTTGCCGCGCGTCCTGCGCGTTGAGCACCACGCCGTGGAACGCCGCGCCCACATGCGCCAGCCGCTTGGCACTCTCCACCAGGTCGCCCATTTCGCTGTCGCCGGCGCGGGCCACGAGCATCAGGGTGCCTACGTCCGGTGACATCGCCACGGTCTCGGTCGCCAGCAGGATCGGCGGGGCATCGATGACCACGGCGTCGTACAGCGCCGAGAGGGTCTCCAGCAACCGCGTGAACGCAGTGGAACCCATCATCGTGGCCGGATCGAGCGGCAGCTTGCCGGTGGTGATCACGTCCAGGTGCGGCAGCACCTGCGCATGCACCGCTTGCGCGAGCGTGGCGGTGCCGGCGATCAGCTCCGACAGGCCGGTGGTCGCCTTGAGCCCGAACTGGCTCGCCAGCTTGCCGCGGCGCATGTCGGCGTCGATCAGCAGCACGCGCCTGCCGGAGGCCGCCAGCACGGCCGAGAAGTTCGCCGACAGGAATGTCTTGCCCGCGCCCGGCGTGGCGCTGGTCAGCAGGATGCGGTTGTTCTGCGCGCCAGCCATCAGGAAGCCCAGCGCGGTGCGCAGCCTGCGCACGCCTTCGAGCGCCGGGTCGTCCGGGTGCGAGGCCGCCAGCAGCTTCACGCCGGGCTTGCCCTGGCGGATGGCGCGGTCGAGCGTGCCCTGCCGCGTGCTGAGTGCGATCGTGCTGTAGACGTTCAGGCCGGTGCGCATCTCGATCTCGTCGGGGGTGGCGACCGTGTTCTTGAGCACCTTGCGAAGCACCGACGTGACCGCGCCCAGGAACAGCCCCACGACCAGCGCCAGCGCCATCACGATCACCGCCTTGGGCCGCACCGGCTTCTCGGGCGACAGCGCCTGGTCGAGCACGCGCACGTTGCCGATGCGGCCTTCGCGGGCCAGGCGCATCTGCAGCGAGCTGTTCAGGAGCGACGAATAGAGCTCGGTGTTGACCTTGATGTCGCGCTGCATGCGCAGCGAGTTCTGCTGCAGCATCGGCATGCGGCGGATGCGGTTGTCCACGCCGCCCAGCTCCTTGCGCAACGAGGCGATCTGCGCGTCGAGCGTGATCAGCATCGGGTGCTGGCTGGTGAAGCGGCTCGCCAGGTCCAGGCGCTTCTGGCGCGCGTCGAGCAGCTTGGCCTGCAGGTCGACGTTCTGCGACAGCGCGTTGCGCGCCTCGTCGTCCAGGCTGATGGTTCCGTTCTGGTTGCGGTACTGGTTGTAGGCCTCTTCCGACTGTTCCAGCTGCTGCTTGAACTTGGGCAGCTCGGTGCCCAGGAAGTTCAGCGTGCGCTCGGCCTGCGCGGTCTTCTGGTCGATGTTCTGGCGCATGTACAGGCGCGCCACCTCGTTGAGCAGGTTCGCCAGATGCTCGCGATCGTCGGTCTGCCAGCTCACGTCGATCACGCTGGACTGCTTGCCTTTCTCGATCACGCGCAGCTCGCGCTGCAGCTCGAGCATGGTGAGCTGCGTGGAGTGCCGGGTCAGCTCGAAGGCGCCGCCGGGCCGGGCGTCGATCGAGGCCACGAGCAGATGGACCGTGCCGCCCGGCACCGAGCTGTCCTGCGGCTCGCCGACCCGGCCGTGCAGCGGGGTGTCGAGGTCGGGGTGCGTGAGGGTGTAGGTGCCGTCCTTGCCGGCGGTCAGCAGGAACTTCTTGCCCTCGAGGGCCGGCGGCACGTCCATCTGCGCGACCGCGATCCGCTCGGTGCCCGACACGTAGCCGCGCATGCCGAGGAAGCCCGGCCTGGACAGCGTCTTCGAATGCCGTGCGATGAAGGCGCCCACGACCGGGATGTAGTGCGGCCGTGCCTTGATGAACAGCTTGGTGTTCTCGATCGCCTGGCCGAGCACCATGCGCGACTTCAGGATCTCGGCCTCGCCCGAGGTCGGCGTCTTCACGCCCACGCCGTTGACCGCGGCATCGCCCGCGCCGCCGGGCGAACGTTCGGCATCCTCGAGCTGGATCAGCACGTTCGCTTCGTACACGCGCGGCCCGAAGAGCGCGTAGCCCGCGCCCAGCACCAACACCGCGGCGGTGACCGAGGCGATCAGCCATCGGTTGTCCAGCATCAGGTCGACGTATTCCTTGAACCTCGAGTGCGGGCGCTCTGGTTCCGGGCTGTACGGTGCGGGAAGCGGGGGGTACCAACGCGCATTCATGGGCTTCACCTTCTTTGTCGTGTTCGGGCCGGGGCTGCGCGGCCTACCTGCTGCGGGCGGTGTCGCGCGCGAGGTTGATCACCTGGGCGGCGGGAAGGATCAGGTTGGCGACCCGGTTCCACGAGACCAGCGGCACGCGGTCGACATAGACGACGTCGCGCGGCCGCAGCTCGAAGCGGTCGGCCAGCGCGAGCGCGGCCGGGTTCTTCGCGTTCAGGCTGAAGATCTGCGGCGTGTCGGGCGTCTGCGGCGAGTTGCGGATCACGTAGATCTGCCCGGGGTCGGCCGTGAGCAGGTCGGGTCCGCCCGCATCGCCGAGGGCCTCGTTCAGGCTCATGCGGCCGTTGCGCATCAGCAGCGCCGAGGGCCGCAGGATCTCGCCCATCACGTAGATGCGGCTGTCGTCGCGGTTGCCGACGTACACGATGTCGCCGTTGCGCAGCGGAATGTTGTTGGCGTCGGCGCCGAAGCGCTTGAGCTGCATCAGGTCGATGACCACCGTGCGGTCGCCGCGCGTGAGCGTCACATGCGAACGGTCGCCCCCGGCGGTGATGCTGCCCGCGCGGTTGAGCGCCTCGGACAGCGTCATCGGGATGTCCGTGAAGATCTGCAGCCCGGGCGTTCGGACCTCGCCCTCGACATAGGCGCGCTGGCTGCGGAACGACTGGATGCGCACGCTCACCAGCGGTGCCTTGATGATGCTGCCGATGCGCTTGGCGATCAGCTCGGACGCACCGCTTTCCGTGAGGCCCTGCAGCCGGGTGCGGCCGATGTAGGGGAAGCTGATCTCGCCCGCGGCATCGACGATGAAGCCCGGCGCCACGGTGACGCCGGTCGGGTCGCTCTGCTGCGCGATCACCGCGCCCAGGTTGGGCTGCAGCTCGGGGTTGTTGTAGACGGTGATGCCCACCACGTCCCCCGGCCCGATGGTGTAGGGCGCGGGCCGGCCGAACAACGCCTTCACGTCGGGCGGGATGCCCGTGTTCCCGGCGAGCTGCGCGCGGACCAGCTCCGGCGTGATGGCCGCGATCCTGCCACCGGCCGTGCCGTCGGCCGACTGCAGCGGGCCCGGCGTGCCGAAGCCGGGTGCGCAGCCGCACAAGCCGAGCGACAGCAGCAGCGCCATGGCACGCGACCGGAAGCGGCCACCGGGAAGGGCGCGGGCGCCCTCGGTGGCGAGGAGGCGCTCGCCGCGCGGGTTCGCTGGGGTTGCGGATGTCATGGCAATCTCCTTGGCTTCGGTTGTTGTTTCAGGGTGCGGCGAGCGTGGCCGGGATCGCGCGCGGGGTGCCTGTCGCCGGACGGTCCTGCCGCTGCGGGCTGCCGGTGGCCAGACAGTGCTCGACGACCCAGTCGCCGACGGACTGCAGGAAGAGCTGCTGGCCCTTCACCGTGCAGACGGTGTGGTCCACGTCCCGCATGAACTCGTACTGCAGGCCCTGCATGAACGGTTCGCGGCGCAGGGCGCCGAGCTGGTCGCGGTCGCGGTCGCAGACATGCAGCGATCCCGAATACAGCAGCTGCACCGCCACCTCGCGTTCGACCAGCCGCTTCATCGTGGCTTCGAACCAGATCGCGTTGACGTTGGGCGGCCGCCGGTCCACGAAGTAGCCCGGCAGCGGCTTGCCCACCGTGCTGCCCGGCAGATGGCGCAGCACCCAGCGCCGCGCCTTGCCGGGGAACGACGGGTGCAGCGGCGCCGCGAGCGCGCGGCGCACCGTGAGCTCCCAGCGCGTGCGCCGCTGGGGGAAGGCAAAGCCGTCGAAGAGCGAGAGCGCCACCATGCGCGCGTCCACCGCGGCGGCCGACATGGCGTGCTCCACGCCCGAGCACATGGCCACGGTCGCGAACTGGCCGATGCCCTGCATGCGCTGCACGAGGTCCATGGCGGCCTGCAGGCTGTGCACCGCGCGCGTCTGCAGGTCGGGTCCGGTGTCCAGCGCCTCGCTGTCGCCAATGCCGCCCAGGTCGAAGCGCAGACTGCCCACGCCGCGCGCGGCCAGGAGGTGCGCCAGCTTCACGTTGATGCGGCGCGGCCCGACGCGGTGGTTCGCGCCCATGTTGAACATCAGGCAGGCAACCGGCGCCGGCACGCGCTGCGCGGGAAGGGTGAGCATGCCCATCAGTGCGTTGCCGGGGCCGAAGCACACCGGGGTCTGCGTCATGTCATTCATGGATGGCTCCCTGCAGGCGGTTGAGCGCATCGGCCGGCACCATCGCGCTGTGGGGAAAGGGGTCGGACGTCCAGTCCAGCGGGTGGCTCAGGTAGGCCAGGCGCACCGGCATGTGGCGCGACTGCTGCTCGGCCGCCCATTGCGCGGTGGACGTGTCGTCGGGCGGGGCCAGCACCAGGGTGTCGTGCAGGGCCGTGAGCGGCAGCGACTGCGGCGTGAGGGCGCGCAGCTGCGCCTGCAGCGCCGGCGAGAGACGCACGCCCAGCGCCTCCTCGGGCAGCGCATCCGGTTCCCGCGCGAGGTTGCGGCGCCAGGACAGGTCGGGAATGCAGAAGGTCGTGTCGATCGCCTCGACGTGCCGTTCGCGCAGCAGGCGCGCGTAGCCCGGCCCGTCGATCACCGGCTCCCAGAGCACCAGCCGCGCCGGGTCGCAGCGCCCGTTGCGCGCGGCCAGCACGGCCAGCGTGGCGCCCAGCCGCGCGCCGATCCACACGATGGCGGCATGGGGTGCGTGCCGCCGCAGCTCCTCGTGCGCCGCGCACAGGTCGCGGCGCCAGCCGTCGAGTTCGCCTTCGCTCTCGTCGCCCGGCGAGTCGCCGGAGCCGTAGAAGTCGAAGCGCAGCGTGGCGATGCCGGCGCGCGCGAGGCGTTCGGCCAGCACCTTGAAGAAGCGGTGGGTGCGCAGGCCCTCCTGCCCGAAGGGCGGGCACAGCAGCACCGCGGTGGGCTCGTCCCGGTGGTCGTCGGCGGCGTGGAACGCGCCGAAGACCTGGCGCGAGGCCGGTCCGAACATGAGGGGCGTGAAGAGGGTCATGCGACACCCCCTGCGCATCGCGCCTCGCTCATGCCCTTGCGCGGATTCAGGGGGCGCATGCGGCGGCCTTCGGGGTCGGCCTGCGAGGGCCGGGCGCGGGCTTCGGTATGGCGCCATTCGGCGAGCGAGCCCACGCTGTCCGCCCGCGCGGGCGCGGGCCCCAGCGCCAGCACCAGGATGCGACCGGCCACCGGCAGCTCGACGCTGCGGCTGTCCGGGGTCAGGCCCACGTCGAAGCTCTGCGGCGACACCAGCAGGCCCACGCCGATGGCCTTCAGGCAGGCTTCCTTGCGGGTCCAGCAGGTCAGGAAGGCGCGGTCGCGTTCGTCGGCGGGCAAGGCGGCCAGCGCCTCCTGTTCGCGCCGCGTGAAATGCGCCGCCGCCAGGTCGGCCGCGTCCGGCATCGGGCGCAGCAGCTCGACGTCGGCGCCCAGCGGGCCGCGCCCGCCGATGGCGATCAATGCCAGGCCCTGGCTGTGGCTCAGCGAGAACTGGGTGCGCGGATGCCCCGCCAGCGACGGCTTGCCGAAGGCGCCGATGGCCAGCGTCAGTGCGTCGGGGGCCAGGCCCGTGTACGCGCACAGCGCCTGGCGCAGCGCGACATGGGCCGCCACGAAGCGCTGCCGGTCGACGGGAAAGCGCAGGTTCTCGGCGCGTGCGCGCTCTTCCTCCGACAGGACCTGGGCGGGCAGGGTGTCGGTGAAGTTGTCCAGCTCGACGTACCGGCAGACCGGTGCGTCGATGGACAGTGCGTTGGCGGCGCCGGTCATGGTCACCCCTTGCGCAGCCAGCTGCCGAGTGCGCCGAGCAGCCCGCCGCGCTGTGCATGCGCGGCCGTGCCGGCGGCCAGGTCGGCGAGGTCCGAGGGCACGCCGTGCGGCGTGCCGTGCGCCGAGGACGCGATCTGCCCGAGGTTCTCGAACAGGTAGCGGCGCGGCTCCACGCGGTGCCCCAGCGTCTGCGCCGCCTGCTGCACGGCGCGCAGCACCAGCAGCGAGTCGCCGCCGAGGTCGAAGAAGTTGTCGCTGGCGCGGATCTCGTCGACGTCGATGCCGATCACGTCGGCCCAGATCTGGGCCAGCTGGGCGTGCTCGGGGCTGAGCAGTCCGCGGTTCGCCTCGCGCGCGTCGCCGTTGAGGGGCTCGGCCGGCGCACTCTTGTCCGCCTCGCCGGCCGCCAGCTTGCGTAGATAGCGCGCGCTGGCCGAGCCTTCGGTGCTGGCGATCTCCGCGAGCGTGGCGTTCGGGTGGTCGGCGACGCGGCCCAGCACCTCGAGATAACGCTCGCGCAGCTGGGCGCCGGTCTCGCGCAGGTAGACGTCGGCGTTGTAGAGCAGCGCGCCTTCCAGGCCGTGCGGCTTGTCCATCAGCCACACGCCGACGTCGTCGGTGGCGCCGTGCTGCATCACGTGCACCTGGCGGGTCTGCAGGCTGCCGACGGTGCGCGCGCGCTCGCGGGCGTCCTGGAACGAGAACATCGCCTGGTAGGGCCCCGAGGCCTTGATCTGTCCCGCATAGCCGGGCTCGGCCATCAGGCGCTCGAACGGCACCTGCTGGTGGTTCATCATCGACAGCAGCTCCTGCTTCACGTAGCGCATGAAGTCGGGCAGCGGCAGCGCCATGTCGACCGCGAGCGAGACTGGCAGCACGTTGTTGAAGAAGCCCATGACGTCTTCCGTCTCGGCCTGCTGGCGCCCGCGCACCGGGTTCGCGATGACGATGGCGTCGTTGCCGGTCGCCTGGGCCATGGTCAGCGCGTAGATGCCGAAGGTCAGCATGCTGAGCGTCACGTCCATGTCGCGCGCCACCTCGCGCAGCCGCTGCGTGCTCTGCAGGTCGATGTGGATCCAGTGCGCGCCGCCCTGGCCGCTCTTGCCCGCGCGGCGCGGCATGTCGGTCTTTGGCGGGCGCACGGCCCTGGCGCTTGCGAGCCGGCCGCGCCAGAACGCGAGCTGCTCCTCGCAGGCCGGCTCGGTCAGCCAGGTCTCCAGCCACTCGGCGTAGTCGCCGTGGGTGGTGGCGAGCGCGGGCAGGTTGTGCGGACGGCCGCGTTCGGCGGCGTCGTAGAACGCACCCAGCTCGCGCTGCATCAGGTCGAAGGACCAGCCGTCCCAGATCAGGTGATGCGGCACGAACAGGAAGACGTGTTCGTTGTCGTCGAGCTGGAACAGGGTCGCGCGCATCATCGGCGCGCTGTGGATGTCGAGCGGCCGGTCGGCCAGCTCCTGCATCTGCTCGGCCAGCTCGGCCTCGCGTTGGTCTGCGGGCAGGCCGCGCAGGTCGACCAGCGGCAGGGCGAACTCCACCGACTCCGCGATCGATTGAATCGGACGTCCCGTGTCCTCGTCGAAGCCGATGCGCGTGCGCAGCGACGGCTGGCGGCGGATCATTTCGCGCAGCGCGCCTTCGAAGCGCGCGGCGTCAAGCTTGCCGGTGAGCCGCTGCGCCGAGGGCGCGTTGTAGACCGACCGGCCCGTGTACAGCTGCTCCATGAAGCGAATGCGTTCCTGCGAGGGCGTGAGCGGTGCGCTGCGGCGATCGGGGTGGCAGGCAATGGGCGCCTGCAGGCCGACGCCCGCGCCCTGCAGCGCCTCGATGACCGCGGTCAGCTTCTCGGCCGTGGGCGCCTCGAACAGCGCGCGCAGCGGCAGCGTGACCTGGAACTCGCGGCTCAGCAGCGTGGTGAGCCGCGCGGCCAGCAGCGAGTGGCCGCCCATGGTGAAGAAGTTGTCGTGCATGTCCAGGCCCGGCAGGCTCAGCACCTTCTCCATGACCGCGAGCACCTTGCGCTCGTGCGCGTTGCGCGGACCGGCGCCGCGCCGCACTTCGTTGCGCGCCACCGCCTGCGGCGGCGGCAGCGAGACGCGGTCGACCTTGCCGTTGGCCAGCGTGGGCAGGGCGTCGAGCGTCACCACGTGCTGCGGCAGCATGAAGGCCGGCAGGTGCTTGCGCAGGTGCACCATCAGTGCATCGAGGTCGAAGCCGCCGCCGGGCAGCAGCGCCAGGTAGGCCACCAGGCGCACGTCGCCGGGGTTGTCCTCGCGGGCCACGACCACGCTGCGCGAGACGCCGGCCACTTCGCAGCAGCGCACCTCGATCTCGCCGGGCTCGATGCGGTAGCCGCGCACCTTGACCTGGAAATCGAGCCGGCCGAGGTGGTCGAGCAGCCCGTCGTTGCGCCAGCGGCCGCGGTCGCCGGAGCGGTAGACCTTCTTCGTGGCGCCGAAGATGCGCACCGTGACGAAGCGCTCGGCGGTCAGTGCGGGGCGGTCGAGGTAGCCCAGCGAGACGCCTTCGCCCGCGATGCAGATTTCGCCGGGCACGCCGATCGGGCAGGGCTGCAGGTCGGCGTCGAGAATCCAGATCTCGGTGTTGTCGACGGGCCTGCCGATCGAGATGCCGCGCGAGGCGATCTCTTCGGGACGCACATGCCAGGCCGTGGAATACACCGTCGTCTCGGTCGGGCCGTAGCCGTTCCACAGGCCTTCCATGCGCTCGCACAGCGCCAGCGCCATGCTCGGGCGCAGCGCCTCGCCGCCGGTCCAGCCGCGGAAACCGGGTGTGCCGCCGGCCCACTGGGCATCGAGCAGCAGCTGCCACATGCCGGGCGTGGCCTGCAGCAGCGTGATCTGTTCGTCGTCGAGCGCCTGCGACAGGCGGTTGCCGTCCATCGCGACCTCGCGCTGCACCATCACCAGCTCGGCGCCCGCCGCCAGCGGCAGCAGCAGGTCGGGCACGGCCATGTCGAACGACAGCGTGGTGACGGCGGCGATGCGGTCGGACGGGCCGATGCCCGATTCGCGCTGCATCCACTGCAGCAGGTGCGCCACGCCCCGGTGGTGCGCGATGACGCCCTTGGGCAGGCCGGTCGAGCCGGAGGTGTAGATCACATACGCGGCGTCTTCGGACCCGGGGTCGTCGCTGCTCGGCGGCAGCGCGTCGCCCGAGAGCTGGCGCCAGGCGGTGTCGCGATCGATCTCGAAGACGCGCTGGTCGGCGTCGGCGCGCCAGTCGCGCGGCGCCACCGCGATGTCGGACGAGGTCAGCATCAGGCTGAGGGTGGCGTCGCTGGCGTAGTGGTCCAGCCGCGCCTGCGGAAAAGAGGTGTCCATCGGCACGTAGGACGCCCCCGCCTTGAGGATGCCCAGCATGGCGACGACCATCTCCAGGCTGCGTTCCAGGCACAGGCCCACGCGCTGGCCGCGGCCCACGCCGCGCGCACGCAACGCACGCGCCAGGCGGTTGGACAGCGCGTCGAGCTCGCCGTAGCTGCAGCTGCGCGCGCCGTCGCGCACCGCCGGGCGGTGGGGCTGCTGCGGCACGCGCGCCACGAAGCCGGCGTGCGCCAGCGGCGCGCCGCGCAACGGCACGCGCGCGGGCTGCAGCGCCAGCAGCGCACGCGCGGCGCCGGCGGACAGCACGTCGAGCCCGCCGATGGTGTCGTCGGGCTTGTGCGCGGCCGACTGCAGCACGCACTCGAACATGTCGAGCCAGCGCTGCACGCTCACGTCGTCGAACAGGTCGGTGTTGTATTGGGCTTCGACCTGCAGGCTGCCGGCGTGCGGGCGCAGGTTCACGAAGAGTTCGAAGTTCTCGTAGCGCCGGGCGATGGTGTCCTGCACCACGTCGAGGGTGGTGAAGGCCTGCGCACTGCTCGCCACGTCGGGGTCGACATTGAAGGTCACGCTTACCAGCGGCAGCCGGCTCGGGTCGCGTTCGAGCGAGAGCTGCCCCAGCAGCGCGCCATAGGTCAGGGCCTGGTGATCGAAGGCATCGAGCACGGCGGTGCTGCATTCGTCCATCAGCGCGTCGAAGCGCATGGCCGGATGCGCGGCGATGCGCAGCGGCAGCAGGTTCACGCAATGGCCGACCAGGCCGGGCACGTCGTGCGCGAGCTGGCCCGAGGTCGGAATGCCGACCACGATGTCTTCCTGGCCCGTGAGGCGGTGCAGCGTCGCGACGAAGCCGCTGAGCAGGCCCGTGAACAGGCTGACGCCGGCCTTGGTGCTCGCGATGCGCACGGCGCCGACCACGCGCCGGTCGAGCAGGCGCTCGGCGCGGCGCGAGTTGAAGGTGCGCGCGGCGGGGCGGGGGCGGTCCAGCGGCAGATCGAGCACGGGCTGCGTGTTGCCGGCAAAGCGCTCCAGCCAATAGTCGATGTGCGCCTGCATGTCGGGGCTCGCGGCCGCGACGGCTTCCTCGGCGGCGAAGTCCGCGAAGAGCGGTGCGGCCTTGAGCTTGAGCCCGATGCCGGTTTCCTCGGCATAGAGGTGGCCCAGCTGCTCGGTGATGACCGCCCACGACCAGCCGTCGCAGACCACGTGGTGCGCCGACATCACGAGCTCGTGCTCGTCATCGCCCAGGCGGTACAGCACCGCCCGGAACAGCGGCCCGTGCTCGAGCGAGAACGGCGTGCACACCGCCTCGTCGTGGGCCGCGTGCAGCGCCTGCGCGAGGGCCTCGGGCGCCAGCCCGCCCAGGTCCTGGCGGACCAGGTGGTTCCCGGCCGGCGGGCTGACCAGCATGAAGGTGCCGTCCGGCGAGATCGTGGCGCGCAGCGCCTGGTGGCGTTCGAGCAGCCGGTCGGTGGCGCGCGCCAAGGCGTCGCCGTCCAGCGCGCCGCGCAGGCGCAGCACGACCGACTCGTTGTAGGCCATCGAGGCCTCGGGGCTCAGCGTGGCGCCGAGCCAGATTTCGCGCTGCGACTCGGTGGTCGCAATGATGCATTCGACGAGGCCACCGCTCGCGGTGGGCTTGAGTGCGGCGTTCATGCTGCGGCCTTTCCGTTGATGAGGCGCTCGTGCAAGGCGGCGTCTTCGGGTACGTACCAGTACGGCTGGCCGTCGCTGTCGCGGGCCAGCACGCTGCCGTCCTCGACGGGCTTGCGCGCGTCGAAGCGGGTGGGGGCGGGAGCGCGGCGCGGAAGGAAGCCGGATTCCTGCATCTCGGCGACCGACTCCTTGAAGGCGCGCTGCAGGAAGGCGATGTCCTCGGCGCTGTGCGCGCTCGTGAGGAAGCACGGGAAGTTGTCCAGGATGTGCACGCCGCGGCTGCGCATCATGGCGAACAGCAGGTCCTGCAGCGGCTGGTCTTCGAGCCAGCTCACGCGCCACAGCGACGCGAAATGGCGGATCTCGATCGGCGCGCCGACCTCCTGGCACCAGCCCGAGAGTTCCGTGGCCATGGCGGTCGTGCTCGCGTTGAGCCCGGCCTGCAGCGCGGGCCCGGCCTCCTTCAGGTGCGTGAGCGAGGCCTTGGCCGCGGCGAGCGCGAGCGGATGGCGCACGAAGGTGCCGGCGAAGTAGGTCACGCCCACGCCCGGGATCGAGTCGTCGCCGTACTGCCAGGCGCCGCCGTCGAGCGCGTCCATGAACTCGCGCTTGCCGGCGATCACGCCCACCGGAAAGCCGCCACCGATCACCTTGCCGTAGGTGGCCAGGTCGGCGCGCACGCCGAACAGCTCCTGCGCGCCGCCCAGCGCGCTGCGAAAGCCGGTGATGACCTCGTCGAAGATGAGGCAGCAGCCGTTCTTCGCGGTGACGTCGCGCACGTCATGCAGGAACTCGCGCGGCTGGAAGTCGGGGCGGCGGCTTTGCACCGGCTCGACCAGCACGGCCGCCAGGTCCGCGGCGTTGTCGCGGATGAAGGCCAGCGCCTCGGGCGTGCCGTAGTCGAGCACGCGGATGTCGCCGAACATGCCGCTCATCACGCCGGGTGCGGCCGACAGGCCCTTGCCGCCCTTGCCGGCGCGCACCAGCACTTCGTCGAAGGTACCGTGGTAGGAGCCCGTGAAGGCGACCACCGTGCTGCGGCCGGTGACGGTGCGCGCGATGCGCAGCGCCGCCATCACGGCCTCGGAGCCGGTGTTGCACAGGCCGGCGCGCTCGCTGCCCGTGAGTTCGCAGATGAGGCGGGTCACGTCGGCCGCGAGCGGATGCTGCGGCCCGATCTCGTAGCCCGCATCGAGCTGGGCCCGCACGGCGTCCTGCACGAAATCGGGTTGCCAGCCGAACAGGTTCAGCCCGAAGCCGTTGAGCGCGTCGACGTACTCGTTGCCGTCGAGGTCCCAGAGCCTGGAACCCTTGGAGCGTTCGATCACGATCTGGTAGGTGATCTCCTTGGTCAGCGGACGGAAGCCGTTGACCACGCGCGGATCGGCCATGTGGGCGCGGTTGTCCTCGGTGAAGCGCTTGCTCTTTGGCGTGCGCTCGACATAGCGCCGCACGAAGGTCGCCAGCCGCGCCTTCTGCCGCGCGCTGGGTTCGGCGGTGCGCTGGGTGTGGATGCGGGCGATGGCGCCGAAGGCCTTGTTGACGTCGTAGCGAAGCGGCGCTTCGGCGGGCGGCTGTGGCTGCGCGGCGGGTGTGGCCTCGGCCGACACGGGCATCGCCGCCACCGCCACTGGCGCGGCGGCGCCGGACAGGAGTGCGAGCTGCTGGCGCATCAGCTCCATCTGCTGCGCGATCACCTGGTTCAGCAGGCCGGTGGGCTGCGCAAGCCCTTGCGGTGGCGTTGGCATCGACACCTGCACAACGGATGTCGCAGGCATGGTGGGCGTGACGAGCACGGCCACCGGCTCGGCCTCGGGCGGCAGGCTCTGCAGCAGGTACGCGGCCAGCGCGTCGAAGCTGCGGTAGTTCTCCATCAGCTGGCGGAAGCTCAGCTCGACCTTGAAGCGCTTCTTGATCTGCGTGGCAGCCTGGGTCAACGTGAGCGAGTCCATCCCGATCTCGCCGAACGGGGCCTGGCCCTCGGCCTGGGCCATGTCGATGCCCGAGATGTCTTCGAACAGGGCCCGCAATCGGCTGTCGACCGACGCCGCGCGCGACGCCTCGGGCGGCGGGGAAGAAGGCAGAGGAAGGTCAGGCGAGGGCGCTGCAGCGGTCACGATCGGCTCCAATGAAACAGGCAGGACGGGCGCAAGGGCGGGCGACACCGGCGCGGCGGGCGCGATGTCGACCCACAGGCGCTTGCGTTCGAACGGGTAGGTGGGCAGGCACACGCGCCGGGCGCCGGCGCGCGGTGCGAGCAGGGCAAGGTCGACCTCGGCGCCGCAGGTCCACAGGCGCGCGGCGGCCAGGCGCAGGGTCCGGGTCTCGTCGGCCGGTTCGCCGTGCAGCAGCGACACCGCCACCGCGCCGGCCTTCGACGCCGGGGCCAGGTCTGGCAGGCGGTGCTGGCGCACCAGCGCGGCCAGCGTGTTGCGCGGACCGACTTCCACGAACACCGGATGGGTGGTATCGCCGGCGGCGCTCTGCAACGCGGGCGAGAAGCGCACGGTGCCGCGCAGGTGCTGCGCCCAGTAGGCCGGGCTCGTGGCCTGTGCGTCTTCGAGCAGGCGACCGGTGAACGTGGAGTAGAGAGGGATCTGCGGTGCGTGCAGCGCCACCTGACTCACGAGCGCCTCGAAGGGCGCCACCGCGGCGTCCATCATGGCGGAGTGAAAGGCGTGCGAGGTCTGCAGCAGCCGGCAGGCGACGCCCTCGGCTTCGAGCGCGGCCTGGAGTTCGGCGATGGCCTCGGTGGGGCCGGCGGCCACGCAGGCGCCGGGTGCGTTCTCCGCGGCGAGCGAGACTTGGGGCGAGGCCGCGAGCCGGGAGGCCAGCGCGTCCGCGCCGAGCCGCACCGACAGCATCGTCCCGGCGGGCTGCGCCTGCATGAGCGCGCCGCGGCGGGCAATGAGCCGGGCGGCATCTTCCAGTCGCATCACGCCGGCGATCACGGCCGCGACGAATTCGCCGACGCTGTGGCCGATCAGCGCGTGCGGGCGCAGGCCCAGCGACAGCAGCCGCCGTGCAAGCGCGTACTCGAGCGTGAAGAGCGCGGGCTGCGTGACGGCTGTCGGCGCGAGCGCCTGCGGGTCGTCTGCGAACAGGCGCTCGCGCAGGTCGAAGTCCAGCGCGCCCTCGAAGGCGCGCAGGCAGTTGTCGAACGCGGCCGCGAACACCGGGTCGCCGGCATGCAGCGCGCGACCCATGCCCGGGTACTGCGCGCCCTGGCCCGGGAACATGAGCACGGGTTGCGGCGCGCGCTCGGCGATCCAGTCGCTCACGCGCCACGCCGTGTTCTCCGAGCGCAAGGCCTCGATGGCCTGCGCCGCATCGCCGGCCACCACGGCGCGGCGGAAGGCATGGGCCTTGCGGCCGACGCACAGGGTGAACGCCGCGTCGCCCAAGCAGAGTTCGGGCTGTTCCTCCAGGTGCGTTGCCAGCTGCTGCGTCGCGACCGCCAGCGCGGCCTCCGAGCGTGCCGACAGCGCCAGCACATGGACGCCCGGCTGCGTGGTGCGTGCCTGCCGCGCCGGCGCTTCCTCGAGCACGACGTGCGCGTTGGTGCCCCCGACACCGAACGAGCTGACGCCCGCGCGGCGCGGCAGGTCGGCCCGCGGCCACGGCTGCAGTTGGTTGCTGACGTGGAACGGCGTGCGCGCGAAGTCGATCGCCGGGTTCGGCGCCGTGAAGTGCGCGGTGGGCGGAATCAGTTCGTGGTGCAGCGACAGCGCCGTCTTGATGAGGCCGGCGGCGCCCGCGGCCGTGACCATGTGGCCCACGTTGCTCTTGAGCGAGCCGAGCGTGCAGTAGCCCCGCGCGTCGGTGTGTTCGGCGTACGCGACGGCCAGCGCCTCGACCTCGACCGGGTCGCCCATCGGCGTGGCGGTGCCGTGCGCTTCCACGTAGGAAATGCTGCGCGCGTCCACGTCCGCCGCGGCCAGCGCGGCGCGGATCACCGCCGCCTGGCCGTCCACGCTGGGCGCGGTGAAGCTGGCCTTGGCGCCGCCGTCGTTGTTGACGCAGGCGCTGCGCAGCACGGCATAGACGGTGTCGCCATCGGCCTGCGCGTCGGACAGCCGCTTGAGCAGCACCACGGCGGCGCCGTCGCTGAACACGGTGCCCTTGGCCTGCGCGTCGAAGCTGCGCGTGTGGCCGTCGGGCGAGAGCATCGAGCCCTCGTTGTAGAGGTAGCCGCTGCGCGGCGGGCAGGTGACCGAGGCGCCGCCCGCCAGCGCCATGTAGCACTGGCCCGTGCGCAGCGCGTGGAAGGCCTGGGCCACCGCGACCAGCGAGGTCGAGCACGCGGTGTTGACGCTCACCGCCGGCCCGCGGAGGTTGAGCCGGTTGGCCACGCGCGTGGTGATGTAGTCCTTCTCGTTGGCCAGCATCACCTGGAACTCGCCGACGGCCTCCACGAGGTCGGGGCGCGAGGCGACGTGGCGCTGGAAGTAGGTCGCGTTGTACGTGCCCGCGTACACGCCCACCGGGCCCGGCGCTTCGTCGGGCACGTAGCCCGCGCGCTCCAGGCACTCCCAGCAGATCTCGAGGAACACGCGGTGCTGCGGGTCCATGAGCGCGGCTTCCTTCGGGCCGATGCCGAAGAAGGCGGCATCGAAGCCCTCGATGCCGTCGATCACGCCGCGCGCCCGCACGTAGGCCGGGTCGCGGCGCAGCGACTCGCCGACGCCGGCGTCCAGGCTGGCGTCGTCGAAGAAGCTGATGGTGTCGCGCCCGGCGACGAGGTTGTCCCAGAACTGCTCCACATCGCCCGCGCCGGGGAAGCGACCGGCGGTGGCGATGAGAGCGATGGGCTCGGGGACGCTGGCGGCGTCCTCGCGCACGGGCACGGGGTGTGGCGCCTGCGGCGCCTCGCCAGCGGACTGCAACTGCGCCGCGATGGCGCCCGGCGTCGGGTGGCGGAAGAAGAGGTTGGTCGACAGCGGCGGCGCGCCTTCGCGCTGCAGGTCCGCCAGCACCTGCAGCACCAGCAGCGAGCTGCCGCCCAGGTCGAAGAAGTTGTCGTGGCGCCCGGCCTTGTCGATGCCCAGGGCGCGCGCGAAGGCGTCGCAGACCTGCTGTTCGAGCGCGTCGCGCGCGGCCTCGAAGGGCTGCGCGAGTTCGGGGCGCTCGGCGGTTGGTTCGGGCAGGGCGTTGCGGTCGAGCTTGCCGTTGGGCGTGACGGGGAGTTGCGCAAGCCACACCTGCGCCGACGGAAGCATCACCGCGGGCAGGCGGGCCGCCAGGTGCGCGCGCAGCGTGTCCCATGCCAGCTTCTGCGTGCGGGCGACCAGGTAGGCGACCAGGCGCAGCTGACCGTCGCGACCGGGCCGCGCGACCACCGCGCAGGACTGCACCGCGGGGTGCGCGAGGATGGCCGCCTCGACCTCGCCGGTCTCGATACGGTGGCCGTGGATCTTGACCTGGCCGTCGATGCGGCCGATGAATTCGATCGTGCCGTCGGGCAGCCAGCGGGCGAGGTCGCCGGTGCGGTAGAGCCGGTCGCCCGGCGCGCCGAAGGGATCGGGCACGAAGCGCGCGGCCGTGAGTTCGGGCTGGCCCAGGTAGCCGCGCGCCAGGCCGTGTCCGCCGATGCACAGCTCGCCCACGAGTCCGCTGGGCAGCAGCTCGAGCGTCGGGCTCAGCACGCGCAGCACGGTGTCCTTGATCGGGCGCCCGAGCGGCACCGAGCGTGGGCCCGCTGCGATCGCGGCGCGCTCGATGCGGTGGGTGGTCGCGAAGGTCGTGCACTCGGTCGGCCCGTAGCCGTTGCTGAGCGTGAGCCCGGGGAGCGCGTCGAGCGCGCGCCGCACATGGGGTACCGACAGCGCTTCGCCGCCGGTGAACAGGTGCGCCAGGCCCGCGAGATGCTGCGGATCGCCGTCGACCACGGCGTTGAAGAGCGAGGCCGTGAGCCAGGCGGTGTGGACCTCGTGGCGGGCGATGGTGCGTGCGAGGCCCGCGCCGGTGGGTACCCGTTCGTCGTGGATCACGCAGCGCCCGCCGTTGAGCAAGGGCCCCCAGACTTCGAGCGTCGCGGCGTCGAAGGCGAGCGGCGCCGCGTGCAGCATCGCGCGCCCCGGTGCGAGCTCGATGTAGTCGACATCGACGACCAGCCGCAGGATGGCGCGATGGCTGATCTCGATGCCCTTGGGTACGCCGGTCGAGCCCGAGGTGTACATGAGGTACGCCAGCGATTCGCCGTCGAAGGCCGGCGGTGTCCACGGCGCGGGGTCCGCGCCGTCTTCGGGCGCGTCGACCCGCACGGCGGTGCAGGGGGCCGGCACGAGAGAGGCCAGTGCCTCGATCGTCACGACCCGGGTCACGCCGGCCTGGTCGAACATCGTGGCGACGCGTTCGGGCGGAAAGTCGGTGGGTACCGGCACGTAGGCCGCGCCCGCCTTGAGGATGCCGAGCATGGCGACGATGGCGGCCACCGAGCGCTCGAACACCATCCCGACGGGGTCTCCCGCCTGTACGCCCGCGCGCTGCAGGCGCTGTGCGAGGCGGTCGCTGCGCGCGTCGAGCTCGGCGTAGGTCATCGTTTCGTCGCCTTCCACCAGCGCCACGGCGTCGGGCGTGGCCGCGGCCCGGCGGCGGAACACGGCGGGCACGGTGAGCGACAGGTCGGGCGCGGCGGGCGGCGTGGCCCAAGCGGCGAGCTGGTCGCGGCGGTCGGTGTCGGGCAGGGCGCGGATGTTGTGGAGCGCCGCACCGGGATGCGCCAGCAGATCGGCGGCGGTGTCGGCGATGGCTGCGAGCAGGCGGCTGGCGCAGGGCGCGTCCATCAGGCTCGCGTCGACGTCCAGATGCAGGCTGGCGGGGAGTTCTGTCCGGGCTTCGAGCCGCAGGGGCGGCAGGGTGTCGGCGGTGTGCGGCGTGGCCCGCCGGTCGAGGTCGAGCTGGGTCAGCCACGCGCTCGCGGTGCCGGGCAGCGACGTCGGCATGCCGTGAGACCCCGGCAGGGCCGCGCCCAGCCAGCGCGATTGCAGCAGCAGCCAGGCACCCACGAAGAGCGTGTCCGGCAGGTACCCCGTGGTGCCCAGCGAGGCGAGCCAGCGCTGCGCGAACCCGGCTTCGAGGACCAGCGAGACGCCGAGCCGTTCGCCTGCCGCCGCGCGCGCGGGCGGCGACACGAACAGATCGCCCAGCGTGGCCAGCGAGGCCACGGCGGCCTCCGGCGACGAAGCAATGTGGGTTTCCATGCAATTACCCGGCTGCAGACTGTGAATGGAAAATTCAATTGAAGGAATCGAATTGATTTCAATTGGATTTGGTTCTTGGTTTGTCGCGATCCTATGAACTTGGTGAGCCTTCTGTTTGTCTCTTTTCTCCATGTTTACATTTTGATATAAATATTTCCGAATCGAACTACCTAAGCCATGACATTTGAGGTACCAAGGCCATTTGTAGTGGGCGTTTTGTCACCCCTGTAGGAAGCCATGATGGAACGTCGATTCAAAAAAATGGCCATTCTTCTTCGCTATGTCTGCAGACCTGCGAGTCTGAATTTCGGCATCAATTCGATGAAAATTTCTAAAGTCAGACAAGTTTTGACGATTGACAAGAAACTTTTCGCGAATTGAGACAGTTGGAAGGAATCGGCATTCGAGCGTTGAGCACTCAGAATGGGGTAGATATTTTTCTTCCGTGGAATGGATTTTTATCTTTTGGGTAATTCGAGGGTGAATTTGAAAATTCTCAAAGGGCCTAAAAGATCTAATGAAAAATGTTACTTGCCATCTGATTTTTGGTGCCTGGGTTGCAATTTTTTCGTGATTCTTGGCGATCATTGAAATTAAAATGATGTCCATTGTTTTAATGAAATAGAGAGCAATGGGGGTCGAGGTACTTTCCCCTCTGTCAGCGCACGGAGCGCGGGGATGCATTGCGACAATCGCCGGCGAATTTCGGAAAGGCAGTCGCGCCATGGGTACCGGCATTGATCCCGGCTGATTTCTGTCGCGCCGGCCGGAAGGCCCGAACCGGGTCCGGGCATCGATGCAGCGGGCCCGTCATTTCGTCCGCAATTCACCGTCGGACCGCGGCGCGAATGCTTTGCGGGCACGGGTTTTTCAGGCCGGACGGACGGCGTTTTTCTCGACGCGACCGGCGGATCGTGGGGGCCGCGCCAGGTACCCGGTCCCAGGCAGGCGCTTTGTCACGCTCGCATGCACGCCGGGCAGGGCGCATGGCTCCCTCACCAAAGGGCGCTTCGCTCATGTGCGAAGGCGCGGCGATGCCTAAACTGGCCCTGCCATGCATCGTCCACTGTGATCCTCCCTGTGTGGCGTGGGAGGGGCGAGGACACAGCAGCGTGCGTGGCCCTGTTGCTGGAACGCCTGGGCGAAGGCCTGTTGTCGGTGCGCACCGACGACGCCTTCCGCCACGGGCCGCTTGCAGGCGCGTGAAAGCGCGCTAGAACGACGAGATGGAACGAAGGAGTGCAGCCATGGCCACCCAACCCGATCTTCCGTCTCCGATCACGCCCGACCTGCCGGTCGAGCCCGACGAAGGGCCGGAGCACGCGCCCGACGAGCCCACCGACCCCGAGCCGCCGCCCAGCGCGAGATAGGCAGAACGCCCGTCGTGCCGCGCTAAGCTCGCGCGATGGATGAAATCGATTGCGCTGTCATCGGTGCCGGCGTGGTGGGTCTGGCCGTGGCGCGCGCATTGGCGCTCGCGGGCCGGGAGGTGCTGGTGCTGGAGTCCGAAGGGGCCATCGGCACGGGAACGAGTTCGCGCAACAGCGAGGTGATCCACGCGGGCATCTATTACCCGCAGGGCTCGCTGAAGGCGACGCTGTGCGTGGAAGGACGCGATGCGCTCTACAGCTACGCGCAGGCACGCGGCGTGCCGCACAGCCGCTGCGGCAAGCTCATCGTGGCGACCTCGGCCGAACAGGTGGGGCAGCTCGACGCGATCCGCGCCAAGGCCGCGGCCAACGGCGTGGACGACCTGGTGCTGCTCACCGCGCAGCAAGCCAACGTGATGGAGCCGCAGCTGCATTGCGTGGCGGCGCTGCATTCGCCGAGCACGGGCATCGTCGACAGCCACGCGCTGATGCTGGGCCTGCTCGGCGACCTCGAGAACGCAGGCGGGATGCTGGCGCTCAAGTCGCCGATCGAACGTGCCGAATGCGGCGGCGGCGCCGTCGTGCTGATCGCCGCCGACGGCACGGCGCTGCGTTGCCGCACCGTGGTCAATGCCGCGGGGCTGGGCGCGCCGGCGCTGGCGCGCCGCTTCGAAGGCATGCCGGCGTCGGTGGTGCCGCGCGAGTACTTCGCCAAGGGCAGCTACTTCACGCTCGCGGGCCGCGCGCCTTTCGGGCGGCTCATCTATCCCGTGCCGGAGCCGGGCGGGCTCGGCGTGCACCTGACGCTCGATCTCGGCGGGCAGGCCAAGTTCGGGCCCGACGTGCAGTGGGTCGAGGCCGCGGACGACCTCGTGGTCGATCCGACGCGCGGCGAGCGCTTCTACGACGAGGTGCGCAGGTACTGGCCGGCGTTGCCCGACGGGGCGTTGATCCCGGGCTATGCGGGCATGCGCCCGAAGATCTCGGGGCCGGACGCGCCCGCGGCCGATTTCGTGATCGCGGGGCCCGCGTCGCATGGGGTGCCGGGGCTGGTCCATCTCTTCGGCATCGAGTCGCCCGGACTCACCAGTTGCCTGGCCATCGGACGGCACGTTGCAGACCTGCTCGCCGAGGCCTGATGCATGCACTCGGGCACAACTGAGCACATCTGTCGCGCATGAGGGGCTTTCGAGCCTGTAACATGACAGCACGCCATATGCTGGCGTGAAGCCGCCGGCGCGGTGCCGGTGTCATCACGGAGGAAAGATTCCAATGAGTGCATCCAACAATCTTGAAGCAGCAGCCGAAGACATCGCAAGCGACGTGCGCGGCGTGCTGGCCAGCAAGGACCTGGATTCGGTTCCCCACATCAAGGCGCTGCGCCAACGCATCGACACCAAGCTCGCCATCGCGCGCGAGCTGGCTTCCGAAAAGAGCAAGCTGGCCGCCAAGAAGGCGCGCCAGGCGGCCACCGCCACCAACACCTACGCCCACGACGAACCTTGGCAGGTGGCCGGCGCCGCACTGGCGGTCGGCGTGCTGGTGGGTCTGTTGCTTGGCCGCCGCTGAGCGTCACCGCACCGGCCTGAGCGCACACCGTCGTTCGTTCGTTCGCCGTCGCCACGCGGATGTGGCCGGTGAGGGCGGAGGCGGCGCATGAGACTGCTGTCCCTGTTCGGGCTCGATGCCCGCATCCGCCGGTTGCGCATCGCCGCCGCCGAAGGTGCGCTGGCGGCCGAGGACCGGGTGCAGTTGCTGCGCATGGCCTGGGAGGACGAGAAGCAGCGCCTGAAGCTGACCCTCGTCCTGGTCGTCGCCGTGCTGGGGCTGACCACCGTGGCGGTGGCGCTGCTCTCGATGGCGGTGGTCGTGCATTACTGGGACACGCCGTACCGCGTCACCGCCGCCTGGGTGGTGGCAGGTGTCTGGGCGGTGCTGTGGCTGGCGGCCGTCATCGGCCTGATGCGCAGCCTGAGCAATGCCTCCAACAGCTTCGTTCCGACCTTTCAGGAGTTCGAGCGCGACTGGGCCTGGGTCCAGGACCGCTTCAACCTCGGCAAGGACCCGGAGCTGGACGACGAAGCGCCGCGTCCGCCGCGCCCCGCCACGCGCGAAGAGCTGCTGGCCCGCATGGACCGCCAGCGCGAGCGCATCGCCACCCTGCAGGGCGGTCGCGAGACGCAGCCGGCCTCGGGCGAGCCCGTCAACGAATCGGCCGCGGCAACCGCGTTGCGTATTGCGCGCGAGCACCCGGTGGCTGCCGGGGTGGTCGCTGCCGCCGCCGTGGCGGTGATCCGCCCGAAGCGGTTGCTGCGCTGGGCCACGGTCATTGCGCCGGTGCTCTGGCGCATGCGCTGAGCGACCGGTAGCTAGAAGAAAACCGGCTCAGGCCTTGCGGCGATCCTGCTGCAATGCCTGGGCCGTTTCGCGGACCAGCCCGGGGCCGCGATAGATCAGGCCGGTGTAGATCTGCACCACGTCCGCGCCCGCGGCGATCTTGGCCTTGGCATCCGCCGCACTCAGGATGCCGCCCACCCCGATGATCGGAAAGTCCTTGCCCAGTGCCGCGCGCAGTTGCGCGATCACCCGGTTGCTGGCTTCGCGCACCGGCGCGCCCGAGAGGCCGCCGGCTTCCTGCGCATGCGGCAGGCCGGCCACCGCGTCGCGCGCGAGCGTGGTGTTGGTGGCGATCACGCCGTCCATGCCGTGGCGCTGCAGCGTGGCGGCGATCACCGCGACCTGGGCGTCGTCGAGGTCGGGTGCAATCTTCACGAACAGCGGCGCGCGCTTGCCGTGGCGCGTGGCCAGCGCTTCGCGCCGCTCGGCCACGGCGCCCAGCAGGGCGTCGAGCGCTTCGTCGCTCTGCAGCGAGCGCAGGTTGGCCGTGTTGGGGCTGGAGATGTTGATCGTCACGTAGTCCGCGTGCGGGTAGACGCCGTCCAGGCAGGCCAGGTAGTCGTCCACCGCGCGCTCGATCGGCGTGGCTGCGTTCTTGCCGATGTTCAGGCCCAGCAGCATGGGCGACTTGCTGCCACCGGCCTGCTTGCGGAAACGGGCCTTCTGCACGTTGGCCAGGAAGGCGTCGAGCCCTTCGTTGTTGAAGCCGAGCCGGTTGATCAGTGCATCGCGCTGCGGCAGGCGGAACATGCGCGGCTTCGGGTTGCCGGGCTGGCCCTTGGGCGTGACCGTGCCGACCTCGACGAAACCGAAGCCCATGGCCGCGAAGGCGTCGATGCAGCGTGCGTTCTTGTCCAGCCCGGCGGCCAGGCCGACGCGGTTGGGGAAATTCAGGCCAGCCAGCTGGATCGGGTCTTCGACGCGCGTCGCCGCGTAGGCGCAGGCCAAGGGCGTGTTCTGGGTGCGGGCCAGCCCGTCGAGGGTGATTTCATGGGCGTGCTCGGGGTCGAAACCGAACAGAAAAGGGCGGGCCAGGCCATAGAGCGAAGAGGGCAACAGCAGGGGCATCGGATAATTCTCGACTTCAATGAGCCAAGGATTCTCCGCGATGACCGCACCCGCCTCCCCAACCCCTCTTTCCCAGGATGAACTCAAGGCCCAGGTCGGCCTTGCCGCGCTGGCCTACGTGGTCAAGGGCGAGATCGTCGGCGTGGGCACCGGCTCCACGGTCAACAAGTTCATCGACGCGCTGGCCACGATCAAGGACGAGATCAAGGGCGCCGTCTCCAGTTCGGTCGCGTCCACCGAGCGCCTGCGCGCACTGGGCATCCCGGTGTTCGACAGCAACGAGGTGGAAGAACTGGCCGTCTACATCGACGGCGCCGACGAGATCGACCACCGGGGCTTCATGGTGAAGGGCGGCGGCGCGGCGCTCACGCGCGAGAAGATCGTCGCGGCGCAGTCCAAGCGCTTCGTCTGCATCGCCGACGCCTCCAAGCTGGTCGAGACGCTCGGCGCGTTTCCGCTGCCGGTGGAAGTGATCCCGATGGCCGTGCGCCGCGTGATGCGCCAGTTTGCCGGCCTGGGCGGCATCGCCCAGGTGCGCGAGAAAGACGGCCTGCCGCTGGTGACCGACAACGGCCAGCACATCGTCGACGTGACGGGCCTGCGGATCACCGACCCGCGCGCCTTCGAATCCGAGGTGAGCCAGTGGCCCGGCGTGGTGACGGTGGGGGTCTTCGCCCACCAGAAGGCCGACGTGTGCCTGCTGGGCACGGCGTCGGGCGTGAAGACGTTGCAGTTCGCCGGCTGAACGGCGGCGATGCAACACGGGGGCGAGGTCCCCGTCGTCTCTAGAACTTGATGCCGGCCGGGTTGTTCGGGCCCGGTGCGTTCGAGGGCGGTGCCGGCGCGGGGTTCGGCGGCTGCAGGGGCGTGTCGGTCGCACGGGGCGCCGCCGCTGCCGGTGCCTGCTGCGCGACGAGCGGGCGCGCGGCGGGCGGGCGGTAGCCTGGGGGCAGGCTGTTGCTCTTGGGATAGCCGGCCGCGTCGAGGTAGCGCGACCATTCCACATCCGAGAAGCCCTTGAGCTGCTGCGACCCGACGGTCAGCAGCGGCAGCGCGTTCTGTCCGCTCAGGCGCTGCAGGGCGTCGACGTCCTCGTTGCTCTTGATGGTGCGTTCTTCGAAGGGAATGCCGCGCGTGGTGAGCAGCGTGCGCGCCTCGTTGCAGGGGCCGCAGCCTTCGCCGCTGTACAGCGTGACGGGATAGCGCTGTGCCACCTGGCGCAGTTCGTAGGGAAGCCCGCTGTTGGCCGGCGCGTTGGCGCTGGCCGGTTGCGGCCCGCCCGTCGGCGCGTTGGTGACGACGGGGGGCTGGTCCGAGAACGTGACCTTGCCGTTCTTGTCGACCTGGCGGTAGACCGCCTGCGCCAGCACGCTGGCGGTCGACAACACGAGGACCAGGCCGATCAGGCCGCGCATCGGGAGTTTGTAAAAAGTCGGATACATATCTCCCGAGTATCGCAAGCTTCAGCGCCGTATCAAGCGGGCTGGGCCTGGGCCATGCCCTGATGTCGCAGCAGCGCATCAAGCTGCGGCTCGCGGCCCCGGAAGGCCTTGAACGAATCCATGGCGCTGCGGCTGCCGCCGGCCTCCAGGATGGCCTGGCGGTACCGGCGGCCGGTCTCGATGTTGGGCTCGCCGTCGGCGCCCACGGTTTCCTCGAAGGCCGCGTAGGCGTCGGCGCTCAGCACCTCGGCCCACTTGTAGCTGTAGTAGCCGGCCGCGTAGCCGCCCGAGAAGATGTGGCTGAAGGTGTTCGGCGTGCGGCTGAACGCCGGCGAGGGCATCACGGCCACTTCGGTGCGCACCTGGCCGAGCAGCGCCATCACGGCGCCCGGTGCGGCGGCGGCAGCCTGGTGCTCGGTGTGCAACAGCATGTCGAACAGCGAGAACTCGATCTGGCGCAGCGTCTGCAGCCCGCTCTGGAAGTTCTTGGCGGCGGTCATCTTGTCGAAGAGGGCGCGCGGCAGCGGCTCGCCGGTGTCGACGTGGGCCGTCATGTGGGCAAGCACGTCCCACTCCCAGCAGAAGTTTTCCATGAACTGGCTCGGCAGCTCGACTGCGTCCCACTCGACGCCGCTGATGCCCGACACGTCGCGCTCGTTCACCTGCGTGAGCATGTGGTGCAGGCCGTGGCCGAACTCGTGGAAGAGGGTGGTCACGTCGTCGTGCGTGAGCAGCGGCGGCTTGCCGTCGACGCCGCTGGCGAAGTTGCAGACCAGCTGCGCGACCGGCGTCTGCAGCACGCCATCGTCGGGGCGCAGCCAGCGGGCGCGCACGTCGTCCATCCAGGCGCCGCCGCGCTTGGCGGCGCGGGCGGAGGGGTCGAGGTAGAACTGGCCGACCTTCTGGCCGGCCCGCTCGATGCGGTAGAACTCGACGCTCGGATGCCAGGTGGGCGCGCTGTCGCGGCGGATCGACACCTCGAACAACGTCTCGACGATCTTGAAGAGGCCCGCCATCACCTTCGGCGCCGGGAAGTACTGCTTCACCTCCTGCTCGCTGAAGGCGTAGCGCGCTTCCTTGAGCTTCTCGCCGACGTAGGTCCAGTCCCAGGCCTGCGGATCGACGAGGTTCAGCTGCTCGGCCGCGAAGGCATGCAGGTCGGCCAGGTCGCGCTCGCCGTAGGGCTTGGCCTTGGCGGCGAGGTCGCGCAGGAACTTGACGACCTGCTCGGGCGATTCGGCCATCTTGGGCACGACCGAGAGTTCGCCGAAATTCTTGTAGCCCAGCAGCTTCGATTCTTCCTCGCGCAGCGCGAGGATCTCGGTGATGAGCGCGGTGTTGTCGAACTTCGGATCGCCGAGTTCGCTGGCGCGCGTCACGTAGGCGCGGTACAGGGTTTCGCGCAGCGCGCTGCTCTTGGCGAACTGCATCACCGGCAGGTAGCACGGCATCTTGAGCGTGAGCTTGTAGCCCTTCTTGCCTTCGGCCTCGGCGGCCGCGCGCGCGGCGCTCACCACGTCTTCGGGCACGCCGTCGAGTTCACCCAGCTGCGCGTAGTGCGCGAAGGCGTCGGTGGCGTCGAGGGCGTTCTCGCTGAACTTCTGGCTCAGCTCGGCTTGGCGTTCCTGGATGTCGGCAAAGCGCTGCTTGGCCTCGCCCTGCAGCTCGGCACCGCCGAGCACGAAGTTGCGCACGGCGTTCTTGTGCGCCTGGCGCTGCTCGGGGTTGAGCGTGGCCGGGTCGATGGCCTTGTACTTGGCGTACAGGCGCTCGTCGGAACCCAGGCGGGTCCAGAAGGCGGTGACGCGCGGCATGGCCTCGTTGTAGGCGGCGCGCAGCTCGGGCGTGTCGGCCACGGCGTTGAGGTGGCCGACAGCGCCCCAGGCGCGGCTGAAGCGTTCGGAGGCCACGTCGAGCACCTTCGAGATCGCGATCCAGTCGGCCGGGAATTCGGGCGCCGTCACCGTCTGCAGCGCGGCCTCGGCATCGGCCAGCAGCGCGTCGACCGCGGGCGACACGTGTTCGGGCTTGATGCGGTCGAACAGGGGGAGGTCGGTGAAGTCGAGGAGCGGATTGGTCATGTGAAAGATCCTGGGCGAGCGTAGCGAAGCCATTTCGGGAACCACCGCGGAACCGGCTTTGCCGGGCCGCTGGTGGTGCCCCTTGAGGGGGAGGCGGCTACACGCAGTGAGCCAACAACGGGGTGGTTCTTATCTTGCGGCGCGTTCGGCCGCTTCAAGGGTGTTGACCAGAAGCATCGCGCGCGTCATCGGGCCGACGCCGCCGGGCACGGGGGTGATCCAGCCGGCCACTTCCTTCACGCCGTCGAAATCGACGTCGCCGGCCAGCTTGCCGTCCGCCTTGCGGTTCATGCCCACGTCGATGACGACGGCGCCGGGCTTCACCATGTCGGCGGTCAGCAGGTCGAGCTTGCCCACGGCGGCGACGACCACGTCGGCCTGGCGCGTGAGGGCGCCCAGGTCTTTCGTGGCGCTGTGGCAGATGGTGACGGTGGCGCTCTTGGCCAGCAGCATCATGGCCATCGGCTTGCCGACGATGTTGCTGCGGCCGATGACCACGGCGTGCTTGCCGCGCAGGTCGTAGCCGATCGATTCGAGCATCTTCATGCAGCCGTGCGGCGTGCAGGGCCAGAAGCCCGGGGCGCCGGTCATCAGCGCGCCGGCGCTGGCCACGTGGAAGCCGTCGACGTCCTTGGCGGGCGAGATGGTCTCGATGACCTTCTGGCTGTCCATGTGCTTGGGCAACGGCAACTGAACGAGGATGCCGTGCACCTTGGGGTCGTCGTTGAGGGCGCGGATGCGCGCCAGCAGGTCGGCCTCGCTCAGGTCGGCGGGGTAGGTCTCGAGGGTGGCCGAGAGGCCGGTCTCGGTGCTGTCGTTGACCTTGTGCTTGGTGTAGACCTGGCTCGCCGGATCGCTGCCCACCAGGATGATGGACAAGGCCGGGTTCACGCCGCGGGCCTTCAGCGCAGCGGTGCGGCCGGACACCTCGGCGCGGATGGTTTTGGCGAGGGCGTTGCCGTCGATCAGTTGGGCGGTCATCGGTTTTGATTCTCCAAGTAAAAACGCCCGCTTGCGCAGGCGTGGGGAAGGTGCGTGGCTATCGCAGGGATAGCTGCAGCTCAGGAGGCCTTGGCGGCTGGGGCCGCTTGCCCGAGCGCGATCTTGAGCAGATCGGCCACGGTGTTGGCGTTGAGCTTTTCCATGATGTTGGCGCGGTGCGCCTCCACCGTCTTGATGCTGATGCCCAGGTCGTCGGCGATCTGCTTGTTCAGGCGGCCGGCGACGATGCGCTCGAGCACCTGCGCTTCGCGGCCCGTGAGCTTGGACAGCAGCGCGTCGCGGCTGGCCGACTGCTGGTGCTGCGTGAAGGCGCCGCGTGCGTGTTCGAGCATGCGCTCGACCAGCGACACGAGTTCTTCGTCGTTGAAGGGCTTCTGGATGAAATCCATGGCGCCCTTCTTCATGCTGTCGACCGCCATCGGCACGTCGCCGTGGCCGGTGATGACCACGATCGGCAACGGAGAGCGCCGTTCGATCAGTCGATCCTGCAATTCGAGGCCGGTCATGCCGGCCATGCGGATATCGACGATCAGACAGGCGACTTCGCGCGGGTCGTATCGGGAGAGAAAGGATTCGGCGGACTCGAAACAGCGGACTCTGTAGTCCTTGCCTTCGAGCAGCCATTGCAGCGAATCGCGTACGGCTTCGTCGTCATCGACGACATAGACCGTGCCCTTCTTCGGAATCAAACTCATGCAGGTACCTTTGCCTCGTCGCTTGCTACGGAACTGATAGCGTCCAACACCGGAATCCAGAAGGAAAAACGGCATCCGATCACATCCGGGCCATTGTAGATGTTCTCCGCCTGCATCCGGCCGCGGTGCGACTCGACGATGGTGCGGCACAGGTTGAGCCCAATGCCCATGCCCTCGGGCTTGGTGGAGAAGAAGGCCTCGTAGAGCCGGTCCATGACCTCGGGCGAGAGGCCCTTGCCCGTGTCCTGCACCGAGAACTCGATGGCATTGTGCCCCTCGATCACCTTGGGCAGCACGCGCAGCTCGACGCTGCGGCGCGCCAGCGGGCGGTCGGCGATGTCGATGGATTCGGCCGCGTTCTTCAGCAGGTTGACCATCACCTGCTCGATGAGGATCGGGTCGACGCGCACCACCGGCAGCCGCGCGGCCACGTAGTGGTTCAGGCGCACGTTGCGCCGGCGCAGCTCGATGCCCGCGAGTTCGACCGCCTCGCTCACCATGGTGGCGACGTCGGCCGGCGTGCGGTTGGGTTCGCTGCGCTTCACGAAGGAGCGGATGCGCTGGATGATCTGGCCTGCGCGCTGCGCCTGCTTCGAGGTTTTTTCGAGCGCGGCCAGCAGGGCGTCGTTGTCGATCGTCTGCCCCTTGATGCGCGACATCATCCCGTTGCAGTAGTTGGCGATGGCGGTGAGCGGCTGGTTGAGCTCGTGCGCCACGCTCGATGCCATTTCGCCCATGGTGATCAGGCGGCTCGCGGCCTGGGCCTTGTCGGCCTGCGCGGCGGCTTGCTCTTCGGCGTCGCGGCGCGGCGTGATGTCGGTGGCGATCACCAGCTGCGCGAGGCGGCCGTCGACCCAGGTCAGGTAGCGCGAGCGCACCTCGAGCCACTTGCCCAGGTGCGGCACGAAGATCTCGTTGTTCGCGGTCTGGGCGGCGGTGAGGGTGTCGATGGGCAGGCCGGCGTAGGGGTCAACGTCGTCCAGGCCCTCGTCGTGCGCGTTCGACGGCGGCACGCCAGCCTGCGCCACCATGCCCAGATGGCCCACGGTGTCGGAGCCGAACCACAGGCGGTACAGCTTGTTGGCGAACAGCAGCTCCTCGCTGCCGATGGGCGCCACCGACACGGCGGCGTCGAGCGCTTCGAGCACGGTGGTGAAGCGTTCGTACGACGCGGACAGCTGCTCGCGGATGCGCGTCGGCTCGGTGATGTCGGTCATCGACGTCATCCAGCCGGTCTGGTGGCCGCGCGCGTCGATCAGCGGCGACACGTACAGGCGGGCGTTGAACACGCTGCCGTTCTTGCGCTTCACGCGCACCTGGAAGCCGCCGGGCAGGGCGCGGCCGTGCAGTTCTTCTTCGAGGCGCTCGTTCATCACCTCGCGGTCGGATTCGAGCCAGTAGGGGAAGGGCGGCGTCTGGCCGACCAGCTCGTCTTCGCTCCAGCCCGTCATGGCGCAGAACGCGGCGTTCACGTAGGTGATGCGGCCTTGCAGGTCGAGCACGCGCATGCCGGTGAGCATGGAGTTTTCCATTGCGCGGCGGAAGTTGGTTTCGGCCACGAGCCGCTGCTGCGCCTGCAGGCGGCGGCGCGTGTGGCGCCAGGTGCCGATCAGCATCCAGCTGGTCATCACGCTGAGGGCGCACACGAGCCAGAAGAGGCCGTTGCCCACCACGCCCTGCGAGGTGCGGTAGGCCTGCGCGCGCAGCATCAGCGCGTTGCCCACGGGCGACACCGGCACTTCGTATTCGTTGGTGGCTTCGGTCCAGGGCAGCAGGCGGGTGCCACTGTTCTTCAGCGGCGTGGTGTTGCCGGCGATGACGTTGCCCTTGGCGTCGAGCAGCGACACGGCATAGCGCGCCTGCACCTCGGAGGGCATGCCGTAGCGCAGCAGGCCGTCGATGGAGAACTCGCCGAGCACGACGCCGGCGAACAGGCCCTGGTCGAACAGCGGAATGTGCAGCTGCAGCATCGCGGCCGGTTCGCCGCCGGCCACGGGCTGCGAGTACACCGGCTGGCGCAGCTCGCGCGCCAATGCGTAGTTGCTTTCGATGTCGCCGGGGCGCAGCACATCGCCGATCAGGTGCTGTTGCGCCGGATGCACGCTGGGCGCGGCATAGCCGGCCTTGAAGCGGCGGCGGTCGTCGATCCAGCTGATGGTCTGCAGCTCGGGGAACTGGCTCACCAGCGACTCGGCGCGGCTCGTGAATTCGACCGGATCGATCTCCCGGTTGGAGGCATCGCGCGCGATGCGCATCAGCTGTTCCTGCCGCTCCAGCAAACGCAGGCGCATGCGCTGTTGCGCGTACTCGACATCGCGTCGCACCGACTCCTGCTCGCGCTCGACTTCTTCGGAGCGCAGATACCAGAACGCCGACACGATGGCCGCGAGAAACAGCAGCACGGCCGCCATCGGCGCGAGCATCGCGACGGCGTCCTGCAGCACGGGTGTCTGCTTGCGCCACCACGTGCGCCACCAGGACAACGGCGAGGCTTTGACGGCACTGCGGGCGACCGCGAGCGGGGAGGAAAGGGGCATGGGCGGAGTTTAGGTGATGGCCCTCGCGGGCAAGAGGCCCTGCCGGGGACGTGCCTCATTGATATTTCATAATAAGAAATCAACAAGCACTATTTGAAATAGGGAAACTTCTATGCGAAACTCCGGCGCGCTCGGTGCCCAGCGCACTAAATTACAGCCACAGCCCTAAAAGGAGAGACAAGCATGTCGGCAAATCCCGAGAACCTGTTCGGCTCGGCCGCAAACGATGCGGACGCCCAGGAGACGCGTGAATGGATGGATGCACTGTCTTCCGTCATCCAGAGCGAAGGGCCCGAGCGGGCGCACTTCCTGCTCGAACAACTGCTCGAACATGCGCGCCAGAACAGCGTCGACATGCCGTTCTCGGCCAACACCGGCTACGTGAACACCATCGAGCCGGGCGTGGAAGCCCGCAGCCCCGGCAACCTCGAGATCGAACAGCGCCTGCGCGCCTACATGCGCTGGAACGCCATGGCCATGGTGGTCAAGGCCAACCGCATCCACCCGCCCGAAGGCGGTGACCTGGGCGGCCACATCGGCTCCTTCGCCTCGCTGGCCAGCATGTTCGGCGCCGGTTTCAACCACTTCTGGCACGCCGAGAGCGAAAACCACGGCGGCGACCTGCTATACATCCAGGGCCACGTGTCGCCCGGCATCTACGCCCGCGCCTACCTCGAAGGCCGCCTCTCCGAAGACCAGCTGCTCAACTTCCGCCAGGAAGTGGACGGCAAGGGCCTGTCGAGCTATCCGCACCCGAAGCTGATGCCCGAGTTCTGGCAGTTCCCCACGGTGTCGATGGGCCTGGGCCCGCTGATGGCGATCTACCAGGCGCGCTTCCTGAAGTACCTGCACGCCCGCGGCATCGCCAACACCGAGAACCGCAAGGTCTGGGTGTTCTGCGGCGACGGCGAAATGGACGAAGTCGAATCGCTCGGCGCCATCGGCCTGGCCGCGCGCGAGAACCTCGACAACCTGATCTTCGTCATCAACTGCAACCTGCAGCGCCTGGACGGTCCGGTGCGCGGCAATGGCAAGATCATCCAGGAGCTCGAAGGCGAGTTCCGCGGCGCCAACTGGAACGTCATCAAGCTCATCTGGGGCAAGGGCTGGGACGCCCTGCTCGAGAAGGACCATGACGGCGCGCTGCGCAAGATCATGATGGAGTGCAACGACGGCGACTACCAGTCGTTCAAGGCCAACGACGGCGCCTACGTGCGCAAGAACTTCTTCGGCCGCGACCCGCGCACGCTGAAGATGGTCGAGCACCTGACCGACGACGAGGTCTGGAACCTGCAGCGCGGCGGCCACGACTCGCAGAAGGTGTATGCCGCCTTCCACGCCGCCCAGAACCACAAGCGCCAGCCCACCGTGCTGCTCGTCAAGACCGTCAAGGGCTTCGGCATGGGCAAGATCGGCGAAGGCAAGAACACGGTCCACCAGACCAAGAAGCTCGGCGACGAGGACATCAAGGCCTTCCGCGACCGCTTCAACATCCCGATTCCCGACAGCCAGATCGCCGAGCTGCCGTTCTACAAGCCGGCCGACGACACGCCGGAAATGCGCTACCTGCACGAGCGCCGCAAGGCCCTGGGAGGCTACCTGCCGCATCGCCGCGTGAAGGCCGACGAGAGCTTCACGGTGCCCTCGCTCGACACCTTCAAGGCGGTGATGGAGCCCACGGCCGAAGGCCGCGAGATCTCGACCACGCAAGCCTACGTGCGCTTCCTCACGCAGCTGCTGCGCGACAAGGCCCTGGGCCCGCGCGTCGTGCCCATCCTGGTGGACGAAGCCCGCACCTTCGGCATGGAAGGCCTGTTCCGCCAGATCGGCATCTACAACCCGCACGGTCAGCAGTACACCCCGGTCGATAAAGACCAGGTCATGTACTACAAGGAAGACAAGGCCGGCCAGATCCTGCAAGAGGGCATCAACGAAGCCGGCGGCATGTCCAGCTGGATCGCGGCGGCCACGTCGTACAGCACGAACAACCGCATCATGGTGCCGTTCTACGTGTACTACTCGATGTTCGGCTTCCAGCGCATCGGCGACCTGGCCTGGGCGGCCGGCGACATGCAGGCCCGCGGCTTCCTGCTGGGCGGCACCTCGGGACGCACCACGCTGAACGGCGAAGGCCTGCAACACGAAGACGGTCACAGCCACATCCTGGCCAACACCATCCCGAACTGCGTGAGCTACGACCCGACCTTCGCGCACGAAGTCGGCGTGATCCTGCACCACGGCCTCAAGCGCATGGTCGAGAAGCAGGACAACGTCTATTACTACCTGACGCTGCTCAACGAGAACTACGCGATGCCCGGCCTGCAGCCCGGCACCGAAGAGCAGATCATCAAGGGCATGTACCTGTCCAAGCAGGGCCCGGTCGTCAAGGCCGCCAAGGGCGCGAAAGAAGCGCCGACCGTGCAACTGCTGGGCAGCGGCACCATCCTGCGCGAGAGCTTTGCCGCGCAAGAGCTGCTCGAGAAGGAGTGGGGCGTGTCGGCTTCGGTGTGGAGCTGCCCGAGCTTCAACGAACTGACCCGCGACGGCCAGGACGCCGACCGCTGGAACCTGCTGCACCCCGACCAGACGCCGCGCGTGCCCTTCGTGGCCGAGCAGCTCGGTGCTTCGACCGGCCCGGTGATTGCGTCGACCGATTACATGAAGGCGTACGCCGAGCAGATCCGTCCGTTCGTGCCGAAGGGCCGCAACTACAAGGTGCTGGGCACCGACGGTTTCGGTCGCAGCGACTTCCGCGCCAAGCTGCGCGAACACTTTGAGATCAATCGTCACTACATCGTCGTGGCCGCGCTCAAGGCGCTGAGCGAAGATGGCACCGTGCCGGTGGCCAAGGTGGTGGAAGCGATCAAGAAGTACGGCATCAATGTCGACAAGGTCAACCCGCTTTACGCTTGAACATCAACAACCAACGAACGAACGGCGCCTGACGGCGGGAGACAACGATATGGCAGCAGTGGAAGTGAAGGTGCCGGACATCGGCGATTTCGATGAAGTCGCGGTGATCGAGGTGCTCGTGAAGGTGGGCGACACGGTCAAGGCCGAACAGTCGCTCATCACGGTCGAATCGGACAAGGCGTCGATGGAAATCCCGTCGTCCACGGCCGGTGTGGTCAAGGAAATCAAGGTCGCCGTGGGCGACAAGGTCAAGGAAGGCTCGGTGGTGCTGGTGGTCGAGGCCGAGGGCGCGGCTGCCGCCGCCCCGGCGCCGGCCGCTGCGCCTGCTGCCGCGGCACCCGCCCCGGCGGTTGCAGCGCCCGCGCCCGTCGCCGCCGCACCGGTTGCCTCTGGCCCGGTCGAAGTCAAGGTGCCGGACATCGGCGACTTCAAGGACGTCGCGGTCATCGAGCTGCTGGTGAAGGTGGGTGACACCATCGCCGCCGAGCAGTCGCTGATCACGGTGGAGTCGGACAAGGCCTCGATGGAAATCCCGTCGTCGGCTGCCGGCGTGCTGAAGGAACTCAAGGTCAAGGTCGGCGACACCGTCAACATCGGCGACCTGATCGCGGTGCTCGAAGGCGCCGCAGGAGCTGCCGCACCGGCGCCCGCGCCGGCACAGGCCGCGGCTGCTGCGCCCGCCGCCGCAACCACCAGCGCACCTGCACCGGCCGCCGCAGCACCTGCTGCAGCCGCCCCGGCCCACCAGCCGACGTCGGCGCCCACCGGCAGCCTGCCGCACGCCTCGCCCTCGGTGCGCAAGTTCGCACGCGAACTCGGCGTGCCGCTCGAAGAGGTCAAGGGTTCCGGCCTCAAGGGCCGCATCACGCAGGAAGACGTCCAGAACTTCACCAAGGCCGTGATGAGCGGCCAGGCCAGCACCAAGGCCTCGGCGGCCAAGGCGCCGGCCGGTGGTGGTGGCGACGGCGCGGCGCTGGGCCTCATCCCGTGGCCGAAGGTCGACTTCACGAAGTTCGGCACCGTCGAGCGCAAGGACCTGTCGCGCATCAAGAAGCTCAGCGGCGCGAACCTGCACCGCAACTGGGTGATGATCCCGCACGTCACCAACAACGACGAAGCCGACATCACCGAGCTCGAGGCCTTCCGCGTCTCCACCAACAAGGAGAACGAGAAGTCGGGCATCAAGGTCACGATGCTCGCCTTCGTGATCAAGGCGGTGGTCGCGGCGCTGAAGAAATTCCCCGACTTCAACACCAGCCTGGACGGCGACCAGCTCGTCTACAAGCAGTACTACAACATCGGCTTCGCGGCCGACACGCCCAACGGGCTCGTGGTGCCGGTGCTGAAAGATGCCGACAAGAAGGGCATCCTGCAGATCAGCGCCGAGATGGGCGAACTCGCCAAGAAGGCGCGTGACGGCAAGCTCGGCTCGGCCGACATGCAGGGCGGTTGCTTCTCGATCAGCTCGCTCGGCGGCATCGGTGGCACGCACTTCACGCCCATCATCAACGCCCCCGAAGTGGCCATCCTCGGCCTCTCCAAGGGCCAGATGAAGCCGGTGTGGGACGGCAAGCAGTTCGTGCCGCGTCTCACGCTGCCGCTGTCGCTGTCGTACGACCACCGCGTGATCGACGGCGCCCTGGCTGCGCGTTTCAACGCCTACCTGGGGCAAGTGCTCGCGGACTACCGTCGCATCCTGCTATGACCACCGTAGTGGCCGTCCGCAAAGGCGGCCAGGTCACGATGGCGGCAGACTCGCTGGTGACCTTCGGCGACACGCGCATGTCGCACAACGCCGAAGCGAACCAGAAGATCTTCACCGTCGAGGATGCCGCGGGCCAGAGCCTGTTCGCGGTGGCGGGCGCTGCTGCGCACCAGCTGGTGCTCCAGCATGCGCTGGCCGCCCAGCCGCGCGAGGCGCTGCAGTTCGGCAGCAAGCACGAGGTGTTCCACACCTTCACGCAGCTGCATCCGGTGCTGAAGGACTCGTTCTTCATGCAGACCAAGGAAGACGAGCACGAGCCCTACGAGTCGAGCCAGTTCACCATGCTGCTGGCCAACCCGAGCGGCATCTACGGCATCTACAGCTACCGCGAGGTGTTCGAGTTCAAGCAGTACTGGGCCATTGGCTCGGGACGCAGCTTTGCGCTCGGCGCCATGCACGCGGCCTATGACAACAAGTCGCGCAACGCGCGCGACGTGGCGGAGGCGGGCATCGCCGCCGCCTGCGAATTCGATCGCAATTCGGCCCTGCCGGCCGACGTTCTCACACTCAAACTGAAAGTGTCCAAATGAGCGAACAACACATCAAGGTGCCGGACATCGGCGACTTCGACGAAGTCGCGGTGATCGAGGTGCTGGTCAACGTCGGCGACACGGTCAAGGCCGAGCAGTCGCTCATCACGGTCGAATCGGACAAGGCCTCGATGGAGATTCCCTCGTCGGCCGCCGGCGTGGTGAAGTCGCTGGCCGTGAAGGTGGGCGACAAGGTCAAGGAAGGCTCGGTCGTGCTGACGCTCGAAGTCGACGGGGCCGCCGCGCCCGCGCCGGCTGCGGCGGCACCCGCGCCGGCAGCTGCTGCGCCTGCGCCCAAGGCGGCTGCACCGGCCCCCGCCGCGGCAGCTTCGGTGGTGGTGTCCAGCTACGGCGGCAAGGTCGATGTCGAGTGCGACGTGGTCGTACTCGGTGCCGGCCCCGGCGGCTACTCAGCCGCCTTCCGCGCGGCCGACCTCGGCCTGAAGGTCGTGCTGATCGAACGCTACGCCACCCTCGGCGGCGTGTGCCTGAACGTCGGCTGCATTCCCTCGAAGGCGCTGCTGCACGTCGCTTCCGTCATGGACGAGGTGAAGCACTTCGCCGACCTGGGCGTGAGCTTCGCCGCGCCCACGGTCGACCGCGCCAAGCTGCTCGGCCACAAGAACAAGGTGGTGGGCAAGCTCACTGGCGGCCTCACGGCCATGGCCAAGATGCGCAAGGTGACGGTGCTGCGCGGCGTGGGCAACTTCATCGACCCGTACCACCTGGAAGTCGAAGAGACCTCCGGCACGAGCTGGGACACCACCGGCAAGAAGCAGACCGTCAAGTTCCGCAACGCGATCATCGCGGCCGGCTCGCAGTCGGTGAGCCTGCCCTTCATGCCGAAGGACCCGCGCGTGGTCGACTCGACCGGCGCGCTCGAGATGGGCACCGACCCCAAGCGCATGCTGGTGCTGGGCGGCGGCATCATCGGCCTCGAAATGGGCACGGTGTACTCGACGCTGGGCGCGCGCCTCGACGTGGTCGAAATGCTCGACGGCCTCATGCAGGGCGCCGACCGCGACCTCGTGAAGGTCTGGCAGAAGATGAACGCGCCGCGCTTCGACAACATCATGCTCAAGACCAAGACGGTCGGCGCCGAAGCCACGAAGGAAGGCATCAAGGTCACCTTCGAGGGCGAGAACGCGCCGAAGGAACCGCAGGTGTACGACCTCGTGCTGCAGGCCGTGGGCCGCAGCCCGAACGGCAAGAAGATCGGCGCCGAGAAGGCCGGCGTCACGGTGAGCGACCGCGGCTTCATTCCGGTCGACATCCAGATGCGCACCAACGTGCCGCACATCTTCGCCATCGGCGACATCGTGGGCCAGCCCATGCTGGCGCACAAGGCGGTGCATGAGGCACACGTGGCAGCCGAAGTGATTGCCGGCGAGCAGAAGGGTGACAAGGAGTTGTCCAGCGCCGCCTTCAACGCCCGCGTGATCCCCAGCGTGGCCTACACCGATCCCGAAGTGGCATGGGTCGGTCTCACGGAAGACCAGGCCAAGGCCGAAGGCATCAAGGTCAAGAAGGGCCACTTCCCGTGGACGGCTTCGGGCCGCGCCATTGCCAACGGCCGCGACGAAGGCTTCACCAAGCTGCTGTTCGACGCCGAGACGCACCGCATCCTGGGTGGCGGCATCGTCGGCACGCACGCCGGCGACATGATCGGCGAGATCGCGCTGGCCATCGAGATGGGCGCGGACGAGATCGACATCGGCAAGACCATCCATCCGCACCCGACGCTGGGCGAAAGCATCGGCATGGCGGCGGAAGTGGCGCACGGTACGTGTACCGACCTGCCGCCGGCGAAGAAGGCGGCCTGATCGATAGGCGCTACGGCGCCCTATGGCGCCGATCGAGCGCCCACAAAAAATCCCGCCGCGGCGGGATTTTTTTCGTCCGGGATTCGGGGAAATCGAATCAGTCGCTGGCGGTGCCCATGGCCGCCGCCTTGACCTCGTCGCCCTGGCCGCTGAGCACGCGGCGGGCGCCGTCGAAGCGGCGCTGCCAGTAGCTGCCGTTCATGTCTTCGACACGGACCTGGGCGCCGGAGCGGGGGGAGTGGATGAACTTGCCTTCGCCGACGTAGATGCCAACATGGCTGAAGGTGCGGCGCATGGTGTTGAAGAACACGAGGTCGCCGGGCTTGAGCTGGCTGCGGTCGATCTTCTCGGTGGCGGCGGCCTGTTCTTCGGCGCGGCGCGGGAGCACGTGGCCCACCGTCTGGTTGTACATGGCGCGGACGAAGCCGCTGCAGTCGAAACCGGATTCGGCGGTGTTGCCGCCACGGCGGTAAGGAACGCCGAGGAAACCGATGGCGGTCACGACGAGGTCGGACGTGCGCTCTGCGACGGTCTGGCGAACCTGATGGAACTGGCCGACCAGGCCGCGTTCGGCAAGGATTCGGTCCATCTCATCCGATCGATCCTGTTGAGGGGGGGCGGCGTGGACGGCCACGGCGAACAGGAGGGATACGGGTAGGACGAAAAAACGCATGGCGCGTAGGATATTGATGACGCGCAGTTATGTCAATTTAATCTGAATTGTTGAATGCGTGCGTAAACCATTGATTTACATGTGTTTTTTCGATCCGGCGGAAGAAAAAATGTAACGGTGAACGTTTATGCGGCATAAGGATTCGAATGTAAACACCTCGGCTGATATGACTTCGAAGTCTTAAAAGTCGATATGTGCATTCCATTTGTTGTCAAGATGGCCTCAAATTCAGGAAATCTTCATGAACTTGCGAAATCGCTCCTTTCTTCGCTCCCTGGGAAGCCTCTTGGTGCTCGCGGGTTGTGGCATGGCTGGCGCGGCCATGGCGCAGGTGCGCACCGAAACCGTCGCTTCCGGTCTTGAAAACCCCTGGGGCGTCGCCTTCCTGCCGGAGGGCCGTTTCGTGGTCACCGAGAAGCCCGGCCGCCTGCGGCTGGTGGCGGCCGACGGCAAGCTGGGCGCGCCCATCCAGGGCCTGCCGCCCATCGCGGCGGGCCCTGGATG
>NZ_JBWKXQ010000051.1:0-48709 GCF_059423125.1 Variovorax sp. GW531-E2
TCCCGCAGCGAAATCAAGGAGGAGGCCGCAGGCCGGGGGACATTCGCGGAGGGAAGTACCCGGTGGCCTGTGCACGCACCCCGAACTAAGATCACCGCCCTCACAAAGAAGCCACGCATGCGCATCGCCCTCGTCTCCGACATCCACGGAAACCTTCCCGCACTGAAAGCCGTCGTCGAGGACATCGCACGCCGCCACGTGGATGCCACTGTCAACCTCGGCGACAGCCTCTCAGGCCCGCTGATGCCGCTGGAGACTGCGCAGTTCCTGATGGCGCAGGACTGGGTCCAACTCGCCGGCAATCACGAACGGCAACTGCTCACGTTGCCGGCCTCCGGCCAGCGCGGCGAGTCCGACGCCTTCGCACACGCCCGACTCGGCGAGGCAGAGTTCGCATGGATCGCCTCGCTCACGCCACGCCTGCGCTTCAGCCCCGAGGTGCTGCTGTGCCACGGCACGCCGGAGAGCGACCTCACCTACTTCCTCGAAACGGTCGAGCCCACGCAACTGCGCATGGCCACCGCAGCAGAGGTCGATGCGCGTCTCGGCACAGTGGAAGCCGGCACGGAACTGGTCGCCTGCGGCCACACGCACCTGCCACGCGTGATGCACGCATCCAACGGCACCTTGATCGTCAACCCGGGCAGCGTCGGCCTGCAGGCCTATGGCGACGAGCATCCGTACCCGCACCACGTGGAGACCGGTTCGCCCGACGCGCGCTACGCGCTGGTCGAACGGAACGACCACGGGCAGTGGACCTGCACGCTGGTCACCGTGCCCTACGACCACGTGGCCATGGCGGCGCTGGCTGCTGCCAATGGGCGTGCGGACTGGGCCCACGCATTGGCCACCGGGCGCATGCCCTAGATCAATCGCCGAATGCGATGTCCGCACTGTCGACCGCGCGGATCGGCACGCCGAAGCTCGTGATGTCCGACAGCGTCGCGTTGTGGTGCGCGCGGATGAAGGCGCCCTTGGCGTGCGGCTTGTCGTGCGAGGTGTGGGCGTCGGCCGCCAGCACCACCTCGTAGCCCAGCGCGGCGGCGCGGCGCACGGTGGTGTCCACGCAGAACTCCGACGAATAGCCGCAGACCACCACGCGCCGCACGCCCTGCCCCGACAGCCAGGCTTCGAGCGGCGTGCGCAGGAACGAATCGGGCGTGGTCTTGCGCAGGCGCGCGTCGGCCGGCGTCACCTGCAAGGCATCGGCCAGCTGCCAGCGCTCGGAGTCGAACTCCAGGTCGATGGCGTTCTCGTGCTGGACGAAGGCCACCGGCACGCCGGCCGCGCGGGCCCGTGCCGTGAGCGCGTTGATGCGCCCGATGACCGCTTCGGCCTCGTATGGCCGAGGCGGATCGTCGCAAAGGCCGCGCTGCATGTCGATGACGAGGATGGCAGTTTTCATGGCAATGAAGGGCTGTGGGCGTGAATCGGCGCAGTATGCTGCCGGCCCGCGGATTGCCCCCGCTCGCCGAATGTTTCTGTCGCTGAAACCATTGAAAAGCCGACTCCCGCTAGTCTCGCGCCTCAAGACCAACACACACGCAGAGGGCTTTCCCATGGCTGACGAATCGGATTCGCAAGGCGCTTATTTACCCCGGCTGCTGCGCCGCAGCGCGGTGCTCGCCACGGCGGGCTGCGCGTTCGTGGCCGGCTGCAGCAGCGCCGGCGGCGGGGAAACGCGCTACGACAACTCGCCGCAGTTCAAGGGCGGCGTGTTCCAGAACATGCCCAACCCCGAGCTGCAGCCCGCCGCCAGCACCTGGCGCATCTGGTCGCGCTTCATCGTCGGCAGCAAGGTCGACACCGTGCCGGTCGACCCCATTCCGGTGCGCGCCCTGACGCCCCAGGCGCTCGACGCGCTCGCGGCCGACGCCAACCACGTGGTGCGCCTGGGCCACTCGTCGCACCTGCTGAAACTCAAGGGCAAGTACTGGCTCATCGACCCCGTATTCAGCGAGCGCGTCTCGCCCTTCACCTGGGTCGGGCCGAAGCGTTTTCACAAGCCGCCGATCCAGCTGGAGCAGCTGCCGCCGATCGAGGCCGTGATCCTCTCGCACGACCACTACGACCACCTGGACGTCGCCACCATCGAGTACCTCGCCACGCGCGTGCAGCGCTACTTCGTGCCGCTGGGCGTGCGTGCCCGGCTCGTCGAGATGGGCGTGCCCGCCGAGCGCGTGACCGAGCTCGACTGGTGGCAAGGCGGCGAGCATGCGGGCGTGAAGCTCACGGCCACGCCCGCGCAGCACTTCTCGGGCCGCGCGGTCACGCTGACCGACCGCGACCGCACGCTGTGGGCCTCGTGGGTGGTGCAAAGCGGCGACCAGCGCATCTTCTACAGCGGCGACTCGGGCTACTTCCCGGGCTTCAAGCAGATCGGCGAGCGCTTCGGCGGCTTCGACCTGGCGCTGATGGAAAACGGCGCCTACGACGCCTACTGGCCCGGCGTGCACATGACGCCCGAGCAGAGCGTGCAGGCCTTCGAAGACCTGCGCGGCAAGGTGCTCTATTCGGTGCACAACAGCACCTTCGACCTGGCCTTCCACACCTGGCACGACCCGCTGGACCGCATCGCCGACCTGGCGCAGGCGAAGAAGATCGACCTGGCCACGCCGGTGATCGGCGAAGTGCTCACGGTGGGCCAGGCACGCACCAACGTGCGTTGGTGGGCCGGGCTGAAGTAAGGAGTGCACCGTCCACGCGGCGGTGTGTATTTCAAATGTTGCTCGCCACTTTTGGAAGGTTTACAGACAGTTAACCAGCGGCCGGTTCAATCGCCGTGTCGCCGCGACGAATCCCTCACCGGACGCCGATCGCGGACGACACCGTCATCTGCAAGGCAGCAGCCACAGGGAGCAAGGTGATCACAAGAAGAACCGGCAAGAAAGGAGGCGGCACCCCCGCCATCTCGACGCGCGCCCCGAGGCGCCGCCTGGCGCGCATCGCCAGGGGTTTCGCCACGGGGCGCGTGCTGGCATCGATCGCGGGTGCAGGGGCCGTCGCACCCCCGATGCGCCGCACATCGGCCTGATCGTCAGCGACCCGGGCAACCCCTTCTCCCTCCAGGTCTGACACTGCCGCCGCCCACGCTGCCGACCCGCGACAACATCGGCACCGACCGGGGCCGGCAGGTCCGTCCATTCCCCCATGCTTGCCCCTCAGATCGCGGATGCGAGGCGCTGCGGAACATGTCATCATCCCCACCCCTTCACCGGCCCCCTCTCGCAACGAGGCCCTCGCACCCATGCCCATGAAACGTCCCTGGCGCACCTGGCTGCTGGCCCTCCTCCTCGCCGTGGGCCCCGTGGGCAGCGCGCTCGCGACACATGCCAACCATGGCAAGGGCCCGCGCGTCGGCGTGCTCGTGAGCGACCTGCGCAACCCCTTCTTTGCCTACATCGCGCGCGCAGTGGAAAGCACGCTGGCCGCAGACAGTCGCAACGCGGCGCACATCACGGTCGTGTCGAGCGGGTTCGATCCGCAGCGGCAGGACGAGCAGCTCAAGGAAATGATCCGCCAGCGCGTGCAGCTGGTGATCGTGACGCCGGTCGATTCGACCACCCTGCATGCCCGCGTCACCGAGGCGCGCGCGGCGGGCATCAAGGTGGTGGCGGTCGATGCGCTCGTGCAGGGCGCGGACGCGGCCGTGGTGACCGACAGCCGCGCGGCCGGCAGGCTCTCTTGCGAACACCTGGTGCGCACGCTCGGCGGCAAGGGCGAAGTGGCGATCATCGACGGCCCGCCGAACACGGCCGCGGTGGGCCGCGTCAACGGCTGCCGCGAGGCGTTGAACGCCGCACCCGGCGTGCGCGTCGTGTCGATGGCGCTCAATGGCGGCGCCACCAAGGACGGCGGCGTCGAACAGATGACGCGGCTGCTCGCGCGCCATCCGAAGCTGTCGGGCGTGTTCGCGATCAACGACCTGTGCGGCATCGGCGCGGAACTGGCGGCCCAGGTCGCGGGCCGGCGCGACATCGTCATCACGGCGATGGACGGTTCGCCGGAGGTGGCGCAGCGGCTGCAAGACCCGGCCACCTTGATCGCAGGCAGCGCCACGCAGTCGCCCACGTTGATGGGCCAGCGGGCGGCCCAGATCGGGCTGAAGCTCCTGAAGGGCCAGCCCCCTCAGCAGCGCGTGCTGCTGTTGCCGTCGAAGCTCGTGACGCGCGAGAACGTCGACGGCTACGGGGGCTGGTGAGCCAGCCCCTCGGCCTGCCTGCTTACTTGCCTTCCTGTTCGCGCCGCTCGCGCGCGCGCCGCACCTGGCGCGTCTCGTTGGCCTGCGCGATGGCGCGGTCTTTCGCGCGCCGCTTGCCCTGGCGCTTCTCGCGCATGCGGCGCCCCAGGATGTAGCTGCCGAAGCCCGTGACCACGGCGAGGATCACGCCGAGGATGCTGATGTCGATGCCGCCCAGCATCAGAGCACCCGCACCACGCTCGCCGGCGTGAATCCGAGGTCTGCCACCTTGCCCTTGCGCGCGCGGGCACCCATCGCGTTGTTGAGCGAGCGGATCTCGAGCGTTTCTTCGCGCTCCTTGCCGCCGCGGGCGACGCCTTCGATCCGCACGCTGCGCGTGTAGGCCACCGCACCGGCCAGCGATTCCTTGGCCTCCAGGTCGATCAGCATCAGGCCGCGTCCACCCTTGGGCAGGCTCTTGAGCTCGGCGATGTCGAAGGTCAGGATGCGCTTGCCGCTCGAGGCGCAGGCCACGTGCGTCGCGGCCGGCATCGGCTCGGCACCGCTCGCGCCGCCCACCAGCGACGGCCGGCACAGCTGCTCGCCCTCGCCCACGTCGATGAAGGCCTTGCCGCCGCGCTGGCGCGACATCATGTTCTCGATGGTGGCCATGAAGCCGTAGCCGCCGGTGTTGGCCAGCAGCAGGCAGGCGCCCACCGGGCCCGCGAAGAAATGCGTGACGTGCGTGCCGGCGTCGAGCTCGATGAGCGTGGTGACGGGCTGGCCGTCGCCGCGCGCGCCGGGCAGCGACGCCACGGGCACGGTGTAGACGCGCACGCTCTTGTCCTTGGCGCTGCCGAAGACCAGCAGCGTGTCGACGCTGCGGCACTCGAAGGCGCCGTAGAGCGTGTCGCCCGACTTGAAGCTGTACTCGGGCGCGGTGCCGCCGTTGCCGGCGGCCTTCTCGCTGGCCCAGCCCTTCTGCGCGCGCACCCAGCCCTTCTGCGACACGATCACGGTGACGGGCTCGTCGACCACCTTCACCTCGGCCACGGCGCGCTTCTCGGCCTGGATGAGCGTGCGGCGCGGGTCTTCGAAGGTCTTGGCGTCGGCCTCGATTTCCTTGACCAGCAGGCGGCGCAGCGTGGCCGGGCTGGAGAGGATGTCTTCGAGCTTCTTCTGCTCTTCGCGCAGGCCGGCCAGCTCCTGCTCGATCTTGATGGCCTCGAGCCGCGCGAGTTGACGCAGCCGGATTTCAAGGATGTCCTCGGCCTGGCGTTCGCTGAGGTTGAAGCGCGCGATGAGCGCCGCCTTCGGGTCTTCCGCCGCGCGGATGATCGCGATCACCTCGTCGATGTTCAGCAGCACCAGCTGCCGGCCTTCGAGGATGTGGATGCGGTCCTGCACCTTGTCCAGGCGATGGCGCGAGCGCCGCTCGACGGTGATCTCGCGGAACGCGATCCACTCGTTGAGCATCTGGCGCAGCGACTTCTGCGTGGGCTTGCCGTCGATGCCGACCATCGTGAGGTTGATCGACGACGAGGTCTCCAGCGAGGTCTGCGCCAGCAGCGTGGTCACGAACTCGTCCTGGCTGATGCGCGAGGTCTTGGGTTCGAACACCAGGCGCACGGCGGCGTCCTTGCTCGACTCGTCGCGCACCACGTCGAGCACCGACAGCATCGCGGCCTTGAGCTGGGTCTGGTCGGCGCTCAGGGCCTTCTTGCCGGCCTTGACCTTCGGGTTGGTGATTTCCTCGATTTCCTCCAGCACCTTCTGCGTGCTCACGCCCGGCGGCAGTTCGTTGACCACGAGCTGCCACTGGCCGCGCGCGAGGTCTTCGATCTTCCAGCGCGCGCGCACCTTGAGCGAGCCGCGGCCGGTGCGGTAGGCGTCGGCGATGTCGCTCGCGCTGCTGATGATCTGCGCGCCGCCCGGATAGTCGGGGCCGGGCACGAGGGCGAAGAGTTCTTCTTCGCTGAGCTTGCCGTTGGACTTGATCAGCGCCACGCAGGCGTCGGCGATCTCGCGCAGGTTGTGGCTCGGGATCTCGGTGGCCAGGCCCACGGCGATGCCGCTGGCGCCGTTGAGCAGCGTGAACGGCAGCCGCGCGGGCAGCAGGCGCGGCTCTTCGGTGCTGCCGTCGTAGTTGGGAATGAAGTCGACCGTGCCTTCGTCAATCTCGTCGAGCAGCAGGCTGGTGATGCGCGCCAGGCGCGCTTCGGTGTAGCGCATGGCCGCGGCGCCGTCGCCGTCGCGGCTGCCGAAATTGCCCTGGCCGTCGACCAGCGGATAGCGCTGCGAAAAATCTTGCGCCATGCGCACCAGCGCGTCGTACGCGGCCTGGTCGCTGTGCGGGTGGAAGCGGCCGAGCACGTCGCCGACGACGCGCGCGCTCTTGACGGGCTTGGCGCCCACGGTGCCGTTGGTGCCGCCGAAGCCCAGGCCCATGCGCGACATCGAGTACAGGATGCGCCGCTGCACCGGCTTCTGGCCGTCGGACACGTCGGGCAGCGCGCGACCCTTGACCACGCTCAGGGCGTATTCGAGGTAGGCGGTCTGCGCGTAGTCGGCCAGCGTGAGGGTGGTGTCGCCGTCGGTGGGGCCTGCAAGGTCGAGCGGAGGTTGAGAGTCGTCCATGAAGAAGAGAGAAAGAAAAACAGTGACGGGCGGCGTGCGTTCGCGCTCAGCCCAAAATGAAAGTGGGGTGCATGGCGGCCTGCGGAATCACGACAGCGGCGACGGCGGCGAAGCGTCGCCCGGCTCCACCGCGCTGGTCGGCACGTCGGACGGCTCGGGAATATCGGGCATGGTCGGCACGTTGCGCGGCGACTCGGACGGCATGTTGCCGCGCCCGATCGCGCCGCCCTTGGGCACCGACATTTCCATGCGGATGCGCCCGGGCGTCCTGCCACCACTGCTGCCACTGCCGCTGCGCAGGTTGCCGCCCACGGTCACGGCCGAGGGCTTGAGGTACGCATACAGCTGCAGCACGGTCTGCACGTAGTTCTGCGTTTCCTTGTAGTTCGGGATCTTGTTGCCCGCGCGCTGCACCGCGCCCTCGCCCGCGTTGTAGGCGGCCAGCGCGAGCTCGATCTGGCCCGGGAACATCGCGATCAGGTCGCGCAGGTAGCGCGAGCCGGCGGCGATGTTGATGTGCGGATCGAACAGCTTCTTCTCGATCGTGCCGCGCTTGTCCGTCGCCACGCCGTAGCGCTGCGCGGTGGCCGGCATGAGCTGCATGAGCCCCATCGCGCCCTTCGGCGAGACAGCCTTGGCATCGAAGCCCGACTCGGTGGCGACCAGCGCCTGCAGCAGCTCGTAGTCGATCGCGTGCTTGCTCGACGCATCGCGCAGCGCCGCCTTGGCGGTCTTGTAGCCGGGCGAGGCCTCGAACATGGCGAGCAGGTTCTGCGACGCCGGCGACACCTTGCCGTCGAGCCGGCGGTGGATGCTGCCGCGGCCCATCGGTGACAGGCCCTTGGCGGTGTCGAAGCTCTGGCCGCCCTGGAAGAAGAGCTTGTAGCGCTCGTCGACCTTCTCGGCCGCGAAATGCGCCACGCCGTTGCTGTCGATGTAGCCGTAGATGTCGGTCGCGTGCGCGAGCCCCTGCTGCATGCACAGCAGAAGGGCCAACCACAGCGAACGCTTGAAAACCGACATGCGTGTGAGAAGAAGGAAAGAAAAAGGAAACTGTCAGACGTCGATGTCGACGTCGTCTGCGCGCAATTCCATGAGCTCGCGCCGCGCCGCCGCTTCGCCCTTGCCCATCAGCTTGGTGATCTCGCCCTGGGTGGACGAAAAATCGAACCGCCCCAATTGGACCTTCATCAGGCGACGGGTGTCCGGATTGAGCGTGGTTTCCCACAATTGTTCCGCGCTCATTTCGCCCAGGCCCTTGAACCGGCTGATGCTCCAGGCGCCTTCGCGCACGCCATCTTTACGCAGTTTGTCGAGTGTGGCGGTGAGTTCGCCCTCGTCCAGCGCATAAACCTTGGAGGCCGGCTTCTTGCCGCGCGCGGGTGCATCGACCCGGAACAATGGCGGCTTTGCGACATACACGTGGCCGGCTTCGATGAGCTTGGGAAAGTGCCGGAAGAACAGCGTGAGCAGCAGCACCTGGATGTGCGAGCCGTCCACGTCGGCATCGGACAGGATGCAGATCTTGCCGTAGCGCAGGCCGCTCATGTCGGGCGTGTCGGCGGGGCCGTGCGGATCGACGCCCACGGCCACCGAGATGTCGTGGATTTCGGTGTTGGCGAACAGCCGGTCGCGCTCGACTTCCCAGGTGTTGAGCACCTTGCCGCGCAGCGGCAGGATGGCCTGGCTTTCCTTGTCGCGGCCCATCTTGGCGCTGCCGCCGGCGGAGTCGCCCTCGACCAGGAAGACCTCGTTGTGGCTGATGTCCTTGCTCTCGCAGTCGGTCAGCTTGCCCGGCAGCACGGCCACGCCGGAGCCCTTGCGCTTCTCGACCTTCTGGCCGGCGCGCTGGCGCGTCTGGGCGGCCTTGATGGCGAGCTCGGCCAGCTTCTTGCCGTAGTCGACGTGCTGGTTGAGCCACAGCTCGAGCGTGGGGCGCACGAAGCTGGACACCAGGCGCACGGCGTCGCGCGAGTTCAGGCGCTCCTTGATCTGGCCCTGGAACTGCGGGTCGAGCACCTTGGCGCTGAGCACGTACGAGGCGCGCGCGAACACGTCTTCGGGCAGGAGCTTCACGCCCTTGGGCAGCAGCGAGTGCAGCTCGATGAAGCTCTTCACCGCGTTGAACAGGCCGTCGCGCAGGCCGCTTTCGTGCGTGCCGCCGGCGCTGGTGGGAATCAGGTTGACATAGCTCTCGCGCACCGGCTGGCCGTCTTCGGTGAAGGCCACGCACCAGTCGGCACCCTCGCCTTCGGCGAAGTTGTCGGCGTTCTTGTCGGCATGGCCGCTGCCTTCGAACAGCGGAATGACCGGGTCGCCGTTGAGCGTCTGCATGAGGTAGTCGCTCAGGCCGCCCTTGTAGAGCCACTGCTGGCTTTCGCCGGTCTTCTCGACGGCCAGCGTGACGCTCACGCCGGGCATCAGCACGGCCTTGCTGCGCAGCAGGTGGGTGAGTTCGCCCATGGGCAGCGCGGCGGTCTCGAAGTACTTGGCGTCGGGCCAGGCGCGCACGGTGGTGCCCTGCTTGCGTTCGCCGGCTTCGAGCTTGCGGATCTCGAGCGCCTCGATCACGTCGCCGGCGCTGAAGGCCAGCTTGGCGACCGAGCCTTCACGGTGCGAGCTGACTTCGAGGCGCTTGGACAGCGCGTTGGTCACCGACACGCCCACGCCGTGCAGGCCGCCCGAGAAGCTGTAGGCGCCGCCCGAGCCCTTGTCGAACTTGCCGCCGGCGTGCAACCGGGTGTAGACCAGCTCGATCACGGGGGCCTTCTCTTCGGGGTGCAGGCCGAAGGGAATGCCGCGGCCGTCGTCCTCGACGCTGACCGAACCGTCGGTGTGCAGCGTGACCTTGATCTTCTTGCCGTAGCCCGCCAGCGCTTCGTCGGCGGCGTTGTCGAGCACTTCCTGAATGATGTGCAGGGGGTTGTCGGTCCGGGTGTACATGCCCGGGCGCTGCTTCACGGGCTCGAGGCCCTTGAGCACGCGGATGGAGCCTTCCGAATAGCCGGAAGCGGAGTCTGAAGATGTCTTGGGGGAAGTCGCCATGGGGGCGGATTGTAGTCAGTTGGGTTGAAATGACTGGATACCCATACAGGCACCGGCTTCGGTCTTTTCGCACATCAGGCGTGAGTTTCTGCGGGCGGACCGAACATCCGCGCGCCCAGGAAATCGATGAACGCCCGCAGCTTGGGCGACGGATGGCGCCCCGACGGCCACAGCACGCGGAACGCGATGGTACGGGGCCGGCGCAGGTGGTCGGCCAGCACGGGCTGCAGCGCGCCCTCGGCCAGCGCGGCGCGCACGCTGAAGTCGGGCAGGCAGGCGATGCCGCGCCCGCGCAGGGCAAAGCACAGCCGGGTCTCGATGTTGTTGCAGATCATCGAGACCGGCGGGCGCACCTCGCTGCCGTCGGGCCCGGGCGCGAGCGGCCAGACCTCCACCTTGCCGGTCGCCGGGTAGCGGTAGTGCAGGCAGGCGTGGCGGGCCAGGTCGTCCGGCGAGGCGGGCGTGCCGTGGCGCGCCAGGTAGGCGGGCGAGGCCACCAGCAGCTGCGAGAACTCGCCCAACTGGCGCGACGACAGCCGTGAATCCGCCGGCTCGCCGGTGCGCACCACGGCGTCGAAGCCCTCCTCGATGACGTCCACGAGGCGGTCGCTGAAGTCGAGGTCGAGCTCGATCGCCGGATAGGCGGCCATGAAGTCGGCCAGCACCGGCAGCACCAGCGAGCTGACCAGCGGCAGGCTCACGCGCAGCCGTCCGCGCGGCGCCTCGGCGGCGTGCGACAGCTCCTGCTCGGCGGCCTCGATCTCGGCCAGCACGCGGCGGCTGCGCGCCAGGAACAGCGCGCCCTCGGCGGTGAGCGTGATGCTGCGCGTGCTGCGGTGGAACAGGCGCACGCCCAGCCGTTCCTCGAGCCGCGCCACGCGCTTGCCCACGGCCGAGGCCGACACGCCGAGCGCGCGCCCGGCCGCCACGAAGCTGCGGGTCTCGGCGACCTGAACGAAGACGGCAAAGCCGCTGAGGCTGTCCATGGGGAATCTCCATTGCGGACTTGCACGTCCGCATTGAGCGGAACTGTAGCCGTCTTTATCCGAAGTCGGCTTCTTCCTATCGTTGGTCGCATGACCTTTCTCCCCGACATTTCCCCCACTTTCACCCCTGCGTGGCAGGGCCCGGACCCGTCGCGCATCGACGCCGCCATCGACCGTGCGCTGGCCGAACAACGGCTGGTTGGCGCCGTGGTACTGGTGAGCCACGGTGGCCGCCTCGTCCACCGGCGCGCCGCCGGGCTGGCCGACCGCGAGGCCGGCCGGCCGATGCGCGAGGACGCGCTGTTCCGGCTGGCCTCGGTGTCCAAGCCCATCGTCTCGACCGCCGCGATGGTGCTCGTGGACCAGGGCCGCCTGGGCCTGGACGACCCGGTGACGCGCTGGCTGCCAGATTTCCGCCCGCGCCTTCCCGATGGCGGCGGCGAAGCCGTCATCACGCTGCGGCAGCTGCTGACCCACACGGCCGGCCTGGGCTACCGCTTCCTCGAAAGCTCGGACGACGGCCCGTACGCGCGCGCCGGCGTGTCCGACGGCATGGACCGCGACGACGGCCTCACGCTGACCGCCAACCTGCAACGCCTGGCCGGCGTGCCGCTGCTGTACCCGCCCGGCACCGGGTGGCTCTATTCACTGGCCATCGACGTGCTCGGCGCGGTGGTCGAGGCGGCCAGCGGCCTGCCGCTGCCCGAGGCAGTGCGCGCGCTGGTGACCGGGCCGCTGCAGATGCACGACACGGGCTTCGCCGCCGCCCCCGGCGACCCGCGGCTGGCCACGCCCTACGTGAACGGCCCCGGCGCCACGCCGCCGCAGCGCATGGACGGCCCCGTCGTCGCCACGCCGTTCGAGGGCGCCGTCGGCATCCGCTTCGACCCGGCGCGCGCCTTCGACGCCAACGCCTGGCCCTCGGCCGGCGCCGGCATGGTCGGCAGCGCGGGCGACTTCCTGCGCCTGCTCGACACGCTGCGCACCGGCGGCGCCCCGCTGCTGGGCGCCGCCACCGTCGACTCCATGGGCCGCAACCACACGGGCGCCTGGGGGCCGACGGACGCGCCGGGCTGGGGCTTCGGCCTGGGCTTCTCGGTGCTGCACGACCCGCAGTCCACGCAGACGCCCGAATCGCCCGGCACCTGGCGCTGGGGCGGCGCCTACGGCCATGCCTGGTTCGTCGACCGGGCGCGCGGGCTCAGCGTGGTGGTCTTCACGAACACGCTCTACGAAGGCATGTCGGGCCGCTTCGTCGCCGAACTGAGGGACGCCGTCTATGCGTGACACGACCTCTTCGTCACCGCTGCCCCTCTCGGGCCTGCTGGCACTGGCGGCCGGCGGGTTCATCACCATCCTCACCGAGGCAATGCCGGCCGGCCTGCTGCCGCAGATCGGCGCCGACCTGGGCGTGGCGCCCGCGCTGGTCGGCCAGCTCGTCACCGTGTACGCGCTGGGCTCGCTGGTGGCGGCCATTCCGCTGGTGGCCTTCACGCGCGGCTGGCGGCGCCGGCCACTGCTGATGGGCGCGATCGGCGGTTTCGCGGTGGTCAACACGGTGACGGCGCTGTCGCACGACTACACGCTGACGCTGGTCGCGCGCTTCTTCGCCGGCGTGTTCGCGGGCCTGCTGTGGGCGCTGCTGGCCGGGCACGCGGCGCGCATGGTGGCGCCGTCGCAGCAGGGCCGGGCCATCGCCGTGGCGATGCTGGGCGCGCCGCTGGCGCTGTCGCTGGGCATTCCCGCGGGCACGCTGCTGGGCGCGAGCGTCGGTTGGCGGCCGGCCTTTCTGATCATGTCGGCGCTGTCGGTGCTGCTGCTCGGCTGGGTGCGCTGGCAGGTGCCCGACTTCCCGGGCCAGGAGGCCGGACGCCAGCAGAGCGTGCGCCGCGTGTTCCTGCTGCCGGGCGTGCGGCCGGTGCTGGCCGTGATGTTCGCCTTCGTGCTGGCGCACAACATCCTCTACACCTACATCGCGCCCTTCCTGGCGCACGCCGGGCTCGGCGCGCAGGTCGGGCGGGTGCTGCTGGTGTTCGGCGCGGCGTCGCTGGGCGGCATCTGGCTCACGGGCGTGCTGATCGACCGCTGGCTGCGCACACTGGTGCTGGCCGGCACGGCCGCCTTCGCGCTGGCGGCGCTGATGCTCGCCGCGGCGGGCGGGGCGGCGGCGGGCGTGTACCTCGCGGTCGCGGTCTGGGGCCTGGCCTTCGGCGGCGCCGCGACGCTGTTCCAGACCGCCTCGGCCCAGGCCGCCGGCGACGCGGCGGACGCGGCGCAGTCGATGGTCGTGACGACCTGGAACCTCGCCATCGCGGGCGGCGGACTGGCGGGCGGCTTGCTGCTGCAGGGCGGCGGCGCGGGCAGCCTGCCCTGGTCGCTGCTGGCATTGCTGGTGCCCGGGTTGGTGCTGGCGTGGCGGGCCTGCGAGCACGGCTTTCCGGGCGCGCGCGGCGCGGAGGCGGCTCCGGCGCGCTGACCCCGAAGGCAGGTCACGCGCCTGCCTTCTTTCTTTGATGCCGTCCGCGCATTGAAACCGCGCCCACAAATCATCAATGGCCATGGCCGCCATGCCGCCTGCCGCAGCATCCATTTCGCTACATTCGAAGGATGCAAGCCTCCCCCGCTCCCACCCTTTCGATCAAGCAGGTGCTGTTCTGTGGCGCCATGATCGTCACGCTCTCGATGGGCATCCGCCACGGCTTCGGCCTCTGGCTGCAGCCCATCACCCAGGCGCAGGAGTGGAACCGACAGACCTTCTCGTTCGCGCTCGCGGTACAGAACCTGTCGTGGGGCATCTTCGGCGTGTTCGCGGGCATGCTGGCCGACCGCTTCGGCGCGTTCCGCGTGCTGATCGGCGGCTCGCTGCTGTACGCGGCGGGCCTCTTCGGCATGGCGCATTCGCCGACGCCGCTGCTGTTCACCCTGAGCGCGGGCGTGCTGATCGGCGCCGCGCAGGCGGGCTCGACCTACGCCGTGATCTACGGTGTGATCGGCCGGCAGATCCCGGCCGAGCGGCGCTCGTGGGCGATGGGCGTGGCGGCGGCCGCCGGCTCGTTCGGCCAGTTCCTGATGGCGCCCATCGAAGGCCGCCTGATCGGCGCCTTCGGCTGGCAGACGGCGCTGGCGGTGCTGGCGGTGGTGGTGCTCGTGATCGTCCCGCTCGCCTTCGGCCTGCGCGAACCGAAGACGGCGGCGCTGGCCGGCCACCGCGACCAGTCGGTGCTGCAGGCGGTGGGCGAAGCCTTCCGCTACCCCAGCTTCGGGCTGCTGATGGCGGGCTACTTTGTCTGCGGCTTCCAGCTGGCGTTCATCGGCATCCACATGCCGACTTACCTGCGCGACCAGAGCCTGTCGGCCGACGTGGCGGGCTACGCGCTGGCGCTGATCGGCCTGTTCAACGTGTTCGGCACCTACACGGTCGGCCTGCTGGGGCAGAAGCTGTCCAAGCCCAAGATCCTTGCGGCCATCTACTTTGCGCGGGCGGTGTCGATCGCCCTCTTCTTGCTGGTACCGATCTCGCCGCTCAGCGTGTACGTGTTCTCGGCGGCGATGGGCTTCCTGTGGCTGTCGACGGTGCCGGCCACCAACGCCATCGTGGCGGGCATCTTCGGCGTGGCCCACCTGTCGATGCTCAGCGGCTTCGTGTTCCTGAGCCATCAGGTGGGGTCGTTCCTGGGCGTGTGGCTGGGCGGCTTCCTGTATGACACGACAGGCAGCTACAGCATCGTCTGGTACATCTCGATCGCGCTGGGCGTGTTCGCGGCGCTGATCAACCTGCCGGTCAAGGAAAGCGCCATTGCGCGCGCGGTCCGGCCGGTCGCCGTGGCAGGCTGACGGCCCGCGCTTTTCGTCTCTTGTTTGCAAGGAGCCATCGCCATGACGCCCCGCACACGCAACCACTACCTGGCCCAGGCCGCCTGGCTCGCCGCCGTGCTGGCGGCGCTGGGCGGCGTGTTCGCGCTGTACGTGCATCCGACGTTCCTGGTCACGCTGGTCGACCAGGTGTGGTCCTGTTTCTGAACGACTTCGCCCCGAAATGCCCGCAAGCCGGGCCCAGGCCACTATGAAAGATGTAGCAATTCCCGTGCATGCGAGCACGGCGCCCTCTGAATGGATCGTGCGCTGGTCGCACCTGCTTGCCCCGAACGCCACGGTGCTCGACGTGGCCTGCGGGTCCGGGCGGCACATGCAATGGTTCGCCGGGCGCGGGCATGCGACGACCGGCGTCGACCGGGCGCCCGAGGCCGTCGAGGCGGCCGGCGCCTTCGGGCGCGTGGTGGCGGCCGACATCGAATCGGGCCCCTGGCCCTTCGCGGCCCAGCGCTTCGGCGCGGTGATCGTCACCAACTACCTCTGGCGCCCGCGCATGGCCGACATCGTGGCCGCCGTGGCGCCGGGCGGCGTGCTGCTGTACGAGACCTTCGCGGCCGGCAACGAGACCGTCGGCAAGCCCTCGCGGCCCGATTTCCTGCTGCAGCCGGGCGAGCTGCTCGGGGCCTGCGCCAGCCTGCAGGTGATCGCCTATGAAGACGGCTTCCTGCCGGAGCCGGCGCGCTTCGTCCAGCGCATCGCCGCCGTGCGGCCCGGCGAAGCGGCCGCGGGCGCCCCGCCGCGCCACTTCCTGAAGGCCAGCTGAGCGCGCCGACACAACTGTCTCCGGCCCGGCCGGAGTCAGTAGAATGGCCGCTTTCGTCCACCGACAAAGAGATTCCCTTGGAGCAACTGACAGGCAGCATCGTCGCGCTCGTCACGCCGATGCACGACGACGGCAGTGTCGACTACCCCGCCCTGCGGCGGCTCATCGACTGGCACATTGACGAAGGCACCGACTGCCTTGGCGTGGTCGGCACCACCGGCGAATCGCCGACGGTCGATGTGGAAGAGCACTGCGAAATCATCCGCGTATCCGTCGAGCAGGCCCGGGGCCGCGTGCCCGTGATGGCCGGCTGCGGCGCGAACTCGACCAAGGAAGCCATCGAGCTCGCCAAGTTCGCCAAGGGCGTCGGCGCCGACTCGCAGCTCCAGGTCGTTCCCTACTACAACAAGCCCACGCAAGAGGGCCAGTACCAGCACTTCAAGGCCATCGCCGAAGCCGTCGGCGACCTGCCCGTGGTGCTGTACAACGTGCCCGGCCGCACCGTCGCCGATATGGCGCACGACACCGTGCTGCGCCTGGCGCAGGTGCCCGGCATCATCGGCATCAAGGAAGCCACCGGCAACATCGAGCGTGCCCAGTGGCTCATCCGCGACCTGCCGAAGCACTTTGCCGTCTACTCCGGCGACGACCCGACCGCGGTCGCGCTCATGCTGTGCGGCGGCCAGGGCAACATCAGCGTCACGGCCAACGTGGCGCCGCGCAAGATGCACGAGCTGTGCGTGGCCGCGCTGGCCGGCGACGTCAAGCGCGCCATGCAGCTGCAGTTCGAACTGATGCCGCTGCACCGCAACCTGTTCGTCGAACCCAACCCGATCCCGCTGAAGTGGGCCATGGCCCGCCTGGGTCTGTGCGGCGGCGCCCTGCGGCTGCCGCTCACGGAACTCGGCGAAGCGAGCCGCCCGGCGGTCGAGGGCGCCCTGCGCGCCACCGGCCTGCTCAAGGACTGACCGAGCCCGGGTTTCCCCACCGATCACACCGCCTCCCGTCCGCCCTTTCCCCCTGTTCGCAGCAAGGTCAAGCAACCTTTTGCCGCAACAGTGCTCAGAGAGGGCGGGGCGCTGGGGCCCATCGATTGACCGAACCATTCCACCAAGGAAGACGACGTTGAAGAACATTTCGCGACTTGCACTGCTGGCCCTCGTTGCCAGCCTCGCCGCCTGCTCCGTCCTCGAGAGCGACAAGATCGACTACAAGAGCGCAGGCAAGGCCCCGACGCTCGAAGTCCCACCCGACCTGTCCCAGCTCTCGCGCGACAACCGCTACGCAGTGCCGGGCGGCGCCGTCACCGCCAACGCCTACCAGGCCGGCATCGCGAACGCACCGGGCATCCCCACCGCCGTGGCCAACATCGGCGACGTGCGTATGGAACGCTCGGGCACGCAGCGCTGGATCGTCATCAACCGCACGCCCGACCAGCTCTGGGAGCCCGTCAAGGACTTCTGGCAGGAAAACGGCTTCCTGCTGACCACCGACCAGCGCAACCTGGGCATCATGGAAACCGACTGGGCCGAGAACCGCGCCAAGCTGCCGCAGGACATCATCCGCGGCACGCTGGGCAAGCTGGTCGACTCGGTCTACTCGACCGGCGAACTCGATCGCTTCCGCACCCGCCTGGAGCGCAGCACCAACGGCACCGAGATCTTCGTCAGCCACCGCGGCATGCAGGAGGTCTACAACAACTCCCGCCAGGACCAGACCGTGTGGCAGCCCCGCCCGAGCGATCCTGAGCTCGAGACCGAATTCCTGCGCCGTCTGATGGTCAAGCTCGGTGTGTCGCAAGAGCAGTCGAAGATCCTCGCCGCGACCACCGCAGCGCCCAAGACCGCCACCGTGGCCACCGTCGGCAACCAGCCAGTCGTGCAGATCAGCGAAGGCTTCGACCGCGCATGGCGCCGCGTCGGCCTGGCCCTGGACCGCACCGGCTTCACCGTCGAAGACCGCGATCGCAGCGCCGGCACCTACTACGTGCGCTACGTGACGCCGAACCCCGACAAGAAGGACGATGGCTTCTTCGGCAAGCTGTTCAGCTCCAAGAAGGACGAAGCGCCGATCAAGTTCCGCATCTCGGTCAAGAGCCAGGGCGAAGCCACCACGGTCTCGGTCCTGAACGACGCCGGCGCGCCCGAAACCTCGGCCAACGCGCAGCGCATCGTCAAGGTCATCGCCGACGACCTGAAGTAAGCCCCATGCTCCGCTTCCGAAGCCTCGGCAGCGGCAGCACGGGCAACGCCGCGCTGGTCGAAGCAACGACCAGCGCCGGCCGCACCACCCGCCTCCTCGTCGACTGCGGCTTCGGCATCCGCCAGCTCGACCGGCGCCTGGCCCAGGCGGGCCTGGCTGCCGCAGACCTCGACGCCGTCTTCATCACCCACGAGCATGGCGACCACATCGGTTGCGCCCATGCCCTGTCGCTGCGCGACCGCATCCCGGTCTGGATGAGCGAAGGCACCTGGCTCGCAACCGGCGGGCGCGACTACGAAGGCCGGCTGCACCTGGCGCGCGACGACGCCGAGTTCACCGTCGGCGACCTCTGCCTGCAGCCCTTCACCGTGCCCCACGACGCCCGCGAGCCGCTGCAGCTGCGCTGCACCGACGGCAACCGCACGCTGGGCGTGCTGACCGACCTGGGCCACGCCACCAGCCACGTGCTGGCCCGGCTGCGCGGCGCGCATGCGCTGCTGCTGGAGTTCAACCACGACAGCGACCTGCTCGCTGGCTCGGCCTACCCGTCGTTCCTGAAGCAGCGCGTGGGCGGCAACTACGGCCACCTGTCGAACACCGCGGCCGCCGAGATCGCGCGCGCCGTGCTTCACGACGGGCTGCGCCACGTGGTCGCGGCGCACCTGAGCGAGCAGAACAACCGGCCCGAGATCGTGCGACGCCTGATGGCCGAAGCGCTGGGCGGCGATGAAGCCGAGATGCTCACGGCGACCGCCGCCGAGGGCTCGCCCTGGCTCGACGTCTGAACAGGCGGGACATCACCCTCCCCCAATGAAAAAGCCGCCCGAGGGCGGCTTTTTGCATGGTGCGGACCTGCAGCGGAATTACTGCTTCGGTGCCTCGCCCTTCTTGGCGGCTTCGGTCGCGGCGTTGGCGGCGTCCAGGGCCGACGAGGCGGCAGCCGACGGTGCCGACGCAGGCGCGGCGGCCGGCGGAGCGGCGGGTGCGGGTTCGGTCACGGGAGCGGGCGGCGGGGTCACGACCGCGGGGGCGGCGTCCTCTTTCTTTCCGCAGGCCACCAGGGCGGCAGCGGCGATCAGCGAGGCAATCAGGACGGACGACGACTTCTTCATGAGGACTCCTTTGGCAATGAAGGTCTGGAACCAAAAAATTCTAGACCGCCAACCCCGCCCGGATATGTCGCAGGGGTGTATTTGCGGCATTGGCTTACAAGCCGAGCGTGGAGGCGGGAAAGGCCGGCCAGCCCTGGCGCCAGCGCTCATCGAGGCTTTCGCGCAGGTCGCGCCGCGCACGCGGCTCGTTGCTGCAGACACCGCGGCTGCGCTCGGGATCGATGCGGTGCAGGCACCAGGTGGGCGTCCACAGGGCACTGGGCACCTCCTCGGCCGCGCCGAAACGGCCTGCCGCGCGGCATTCGACGATGTGGTCCCAGGTGCGGCGCCACGTCACGAAACGCGCATGACCGCGCTCGATCAGGTCGAAGCGCCCTGCCAGCAGCAACAGGCGGCGCCCGCTGGCCGACCAGGCCTGCAGCGCCTCGATGCTCGCGCGCTCGCCCAGGGGCCAGTCGGCGAAGTCGGGGTCGCTGAAGACGACCTCGTTCCAGCCCTGGTACGCGGCGGCGGACAAGGCCCCGCGAACGAGGTCGACAAACGCCTCGCGGCCGTCGAAGCGGCCTTCGATCAGGACCGGTATGGCGCCTTCACCCGGCATGCAGCCAGCCCGCCTCGCACCACTCGCCCAGCAGCGCCCGCGCGCCCTCGCTGGCGCGGGCCAGCTCGCGCGCACCGAGCGCGCGCTGGTCGGCCAGCCGCCGCATCAGCGTGGCGTCGGCCCCGCCGGCGCGGAAGCTCTCGCCGTTGATGTAGACGTGCCGCGCGTCGTAGAGCATGCGCGTGCGGCGATCGAGCGCGACTTCGTGCAGCACCTCGGGCACTTCGTTGCCCTCGCCGAACCAGACGTTGGCCTTCGGCTCGGTGAGCGATTCGCCCAGCGCGCGGTCGATGGCGTCGGGGTCGCGCAGCGCGGCCTCGACGGCCTTGCGCGCGAAGTCCTGCAGCGCAGCCGGCATCGCGGCCGGGGCCTCGACGGCAGGTTGCGACGGATCGCGGTAACGCGCGAGCTCGGACGGGCCCGCGTCTTCCAGGTCTTCCGCATAGGCCTGCGCCACGCGCGCCAGCAGGTCAGCGCCCAGCTCGCCCACGGCGGACGAGCGCAGCCCGATGGAGTACGTCATGCAGTCGTCGCCCACCGCCACGCCGTCGTGGGCGTACTTGGGCGGCAGGTACAGCATGTCGCCGGGCTCGAGCACGAAGGTCTGCTCGGGCTCGAAGTGCTCGAGCACCTTGAGCGGCACGCCGGGCTGCAGCCGCAGGTCGGACTGCTTGCCGATGGACCAGCGGCGCCGCCCCTGCGCCTGCAGCAGGAACACGTCGTAGCTGTCGAAATGCGGGCCGACGCCGCCCGTGTCGCTCGCGTAGCTGATCATCAGGTCGTCCAGGCGCGCATCGGGCAGGAAGCGGAACTGCCGCAGCAGCTCGTGCACGCCGTCATGGTGCAGGTCGACGCCCTGCACCAGCATCGTCCAGCCCGGCTGCTTCAGCGGCGGCAGCGCGCGGCGGGGCAACGGGCCGTGCTTGAGCGACCAGCCGGCCTTCCCATGCCGGATGAGGCGCGACTCGACCCCCTCGCGCTCCGCCAGCGCGAAGAGCGCGGGTCGGTCGATCGGCGGCACCATCGAGGGAACGGCCTGCCGGATCAGCAGGGGTTTCTTTTGCCAGTACCGGCGCATGAACTGCGCGGGACTCAGGCCGCCAAGCAAGGGCAGCGGTTGATTGATCTCCATGGGAGAATTCTGCAATGGAAATCTCTGAACAATGCGTGGTCGGCCTGACCTGGACCATGAAAGACACGCTCGGCGATGTGCTGGACGTGCTCGACGAGCCGGTGGAATTCATGGTGGGCGGCGACGACCTCTTCGACGTGATCGAGGCCGCCCTGCAGGGCCATGAGCCCGGCGCGCGCGTGCAACTGCAGATCGAGCCCGAGCAGGGCTTCGGCGACTTCAACGACCAGCTGCTCTTCCTGGAGCCGCGTTCGCTGTTCCCCGAAGGCACCGAGGAAGGCATGACCTTCGACGGCTCCGCCCTGCCCAAGGGCGTGAGCGACGGCATCCCCAAGGACGCGATCTACACCGTGGCCGAGATCTACCCCGACCACCTCGTGCTCGACGGCAACCACCCGCTGGCGGGCATCGCGATCCGCCTGGACATCACGGTGCGTTCGGTGCGTGAAGCCACCGAAGAAGAAGTCGGCCGCGGCTCGGCCGGTACGGCCTTCTTCAAGGTGCCGCCGATGGCGCCGGGCGGCCAGATGCTGCACTGAGACCACGCCACTTCACAAAGCAAAAGCCGGGCAGTGCCCGGCTTTTTTCTTTGCGCGCGCGGCCGACCGCTTACATGCGCGAGATGTGCCCGTTGTCGATGCGCACGCGGTCGCCGATGCGCAGGTCGCCCGGGTTTTGCACGTCGAAGGCGCGGTAGCCGCCGCGGTCGGTCTGCACCGAGACGCGGTAGCTCTCGTAGGCGCGCGGGCCGTTCTGCTGGGCCTCGATGGTGTTGCCCAGCAAGGCGCCGCCCACGAGGCCGAGCGCGGTGGCTGCGGCACGGCCGTTGCCGCGTCCGAACTGGTTGCCTACCACGCCGCCGATCAGGCCACCCGCGATGGCACCGCCACCCGTGGTGCCGACGCCTGCGGTTTCGCTGCGCAGCACCTCGATGTTGGCCACGTGGCCGTACTCGACGTAGGCCGCTTCCTGGTACTGGATCGCCCGCGGCGGGGCCTGATAGGGGTAGCGCGAGGTCTGGTAAACCGGGGCCGGCGCGACACAGGCCGTGAGCGTGGCCAGTGCGAGCACGGACGCCGTGACGGAAATGAAGCGCATTGAGATGTTCATGAAAGAGGCTCCTCGAAGAAAACAGCACGCGCCCGGACGGGCTGCATGCCTGCCTGTGTCTAACGTTTCAGCCGAAGCCGCGATGACGAAAGACACACGCTGAAACCTTCGAGACGAACCACGCGCCGGCGGTTCCGTTCTTTACGCCTTGGATACTCAGGTGCCCTTCAGCTTCGCTGGGGCAAAGGCTCAGTGCTTGCCGGTCGAACCGTAGCCGCCCTCGCCGCGTTGCGAGGCTTCGAACTCGGCGACCACGCGAAACTGCGCCTGCACCACCGGCACGATCACCAGCTGCGCGAGCCGCTCCATCGGCTGCAGCACGAAGGGCGTGTTGCTGCGGTTCCAGGCGCTGACCTTCAGCTCGCCCTGGTAGTCGCTGTCGATCAGGCCGACGAGATTGCCCAGCACGATGCCGTGCTTGTGACCCAGGCCCGAGCGCGGCAGGATCAGCGCGGCATAGGCCGGATCGGCCAGGTGGATCGCGATGCCGGTGCCCACCAGTTGCCAGGCATTGGGTTCGAGCGTGACCGGGGCATCGAGGCAGGCCCGCAGGTCGAGGCCGGCGCTTCCGGGGGTGGCATACGCGGGCAATTGATCCACCATGCGCGGATCGAGGATTCGGACGTCTACGTTCACTGACTTGCTGCCTTGGTTACTTCTGTTGCTGTTCTTTTTGCTTGCGGGCGGCCTCTTCGAGCACCTGCTGCCATTTGGCGACCCCGGGCCTCAGATTGAGCCCCTTGAGAAAACGCTTGCCGAACCAGGCGGCCGCGGCCGCGCCCAGGACGAGCACGGAGAGCGGCACGCCAATGGCCCATAGCACCAGGAACACCAGCGCCCCCATGCCGGCCAGCACCTTGAGCGTGCCCAGGGGGATGGCCTTGGTGCCGTCAGCCTTCGCGGCCTCGCCACCCGGCGATTCGCGCCGCGTGGCGACGGTGCCCTGCGCACCGGGCGAAGGCGTCATGCCGACGTCCAGCCCGTGCTCGGACTCCCTGCCCGGGACGCGGGCAGACTGGCCGGCCCGCGCCGACAGCTGCTCCACGTAGCGAGCGAAGTCGCCGTTGGGCGGTGTGTTGGATTCGGTGTTCATCAGGCCCTCCAATCCGGAAGTCGCGCGGCAATTTCCGTCATCAGTTCCCGCGCCAGCCGGAGCTTGGGCGCCCGGGGCAGCTCGCGCACGCCCTTTGCGTCCACCAGCAGCAGCGCGTTGTCGTCCTGCCCGAAGGTCAGCGGGCCGATGTTGCCCACCAGCAGCGGAATGCCCTTGCGTTCGCGCTTGGCCTTGGCGTGCTCGGCGAGGTTCTCGCTCTCGGCGGCGAAGCCCACGCAGAACAGCTTCCTGGCTTGAGCGCGTTCGCTCTTGGCCACCGTGAGCAGGATGTCGGGGTTCTCGACGAAGTGCAGCACCGGCGTCTGGCCGCTGCCGTCCTTCTTGATCTTCTGGTCGCTGTGCGTCGCCGGGCGCCAGTCGGCCACAGCGGCCGTTGCTACAAAAATGCTAGCTGCCTGCGCAGCGCGGGTGGTGGCTTCGAGCATCTCCTGCGCCGACAGCACGTCGATGCGGCTCACGCCGCGCGGGGTCGGCAAGTGCACCGGGCCGGCCACCAGCGTGACCTCGGCACCGGCCTCGCGCGCCGCGCGGGCGATGGCGAAACCCATCTTGCCGGACGAATGGTTGGTGATGCCGCGGATCGGGTCCAGCGCCTCGAAGGTCGGGCCGGCCGTGACCAGCACCTTCTGCCCCGCCAGCAGCTTGGGCTGGAAGAAGGCCGTGATGTCCTCGAGCAGCTGCGCCGGTTCGAGCATGCGCCCGTCGCCGGTTTCGCCGCAGGCCTGCCAGCCGCTGCCCACGCCCAGCACGGTCGCGCCGTCGGCCGACACCTGCATCAGGTTGCGCTGGGTGGCCGGATGGGCCCACATCTCGCGGTTCATGGCCGGGGCGATCAAGAGCGGCACGCGGTCGGTCGGGCGTGCCAGGCACAGCAGGCTCAGCAGCTCGTCGGAGCGGCCCTGCACCAGCCGCGCGATGAAATCGGCGCTGCAGGGCGCCAGCACGATCGCATCGGCCTCGCGGCTCAAGTTGATGTGCGGCATGTTGTTGGGCTCACGCGCGTCCCACTGCGAGGTGTAGACGGTGCGCCCCGAGAGCGCCTGCATGGTGACCGGCGTCATGAACTGCTCGGCCGCCTCGGTCATCACGACCTGGACAGTGGCGCCCGCCTTCACGAGCAGGCGGCACAGCTCGGCCGATTTGTAGCAGGCGATGCCCCCTGTGAGTCCGAGGACGATGTGTTTGCCGGCGAGATCTTGCATGGGACATATTGTTGCTCACATACCGACAAGATCAGGAATGGGATGGCCTTCGGCCGTGGAGGCACAAAGGGGACACCTATAATCGCAATTTCCCACTGCCCGGATTCACGCGTCCGGAACTGGCATGACCAAATTTGTCTTCGTCACCGGTGGTGTCGTATCTTCCCTTGGCAAGGGAATCGCCTCCGCCTCGCTCGCCGCGATCCTCGAATCGCGCGGCCTCCAAGTCACCCTCATCAAGCTCGATCCGTACATCAACGTCGACCCCGGCACGATGTCACCGTTCCAGCATGGCGAAGTGTTCGTCACCGATGACGGCGCCGAGACCGACCTCGACCTCGGCCACTACGAGCGCTTCATCAACACGCGGATGCGCAAGGCCAACAACTTCACGACCGGTCAGATCTACAAGACCGTGCTCGAGAAGGAACGCCGCGGCGACTACCTCGGCAAGACGGTCCAGGTCATTCCGCACATCACGAACGAGATCCAGGAATACATCAAGCGCGGCGCCGGCATCGGCACGGCGCACGAGGTGGACGTGGCCATCGTCGAGATCGGCGGCACCGTGGGCGACATCGAGTCGCTGCCCTTCCTGGAAGCCGTGCGCCAGATGAGCCTGCGCATGGGCCCGAACAACTCGGCCTTCGTGCACCTCTCCTACGTGCCCTGGATCGCCGCCGCCGGCGAGCTCAAGACCAAGCCCACGCAACACACCGCCAAGGAACTGCGCGCCATCGGCATTCAGGCCGACGCCCTGCTGTGCCGCGCCGACCGCCCGATCCCCGACGACGAGCGCGCCAAGATCTCGCTGTTCTCGAACGTGCCCGAATGGGGCGTGATCTCCATGTGGGACGTGGACACCATCTACAAGGTGCCCCGCATGCTGCACGAACAGGGCCTGGACGGCCTGATCTGCGACAAGCTGCGCATCAACACCCCACCCGCCAAGCTCACGCGCTGGGACGAGCTGGTGTACGAAGTCGAGCATCCGCAACAGGAAGTGTCGATCGCCATGGTCGGCAAGTACGTCGACCTGTCGGACAGCTACAAGTCGCTCAACGAGGCGCTGCGCCACGCCGGCATGAAGAACCATGCGCGCGTGAAGATCGACTACATCGACTCCGAGACCATCTCGGCGCAAGACGTGTCGCGCCTGGCGAAATACGATGCCATCCTTGTGCCGGGCGGCTTCGGCCAGCGCGGCGTGGAAGGCAAGATCTCGGCCGCCCGCTTCGCCCGCGAATCGAAGGTGCCCTACCTGGGCATCTGCCTGGGCATGCAGGTCGCTACCATCGAGTACGCCCGCCACGTGGCCGGCCTCAAGAACGCCAACAGCACCGAGTTCGACCCGGAAACGCCCACCCCCGTGATCGCGCTGATCACCGAGTGGAAGGACCGCGACGGCACCGTGAAGACGCGCGACGAGAAGTCCGACCTCGGCGGCACCATGCGCCTGGGCGCGCAAAGCTCCGACGTCTCGCCGGGCACGCTGGCGCACAGCATCTACGGCGACGTGGTCACCGAGCGCCATCGCCACCGCTACGAAGCCAACGTCAACTACCTGGACGAGCTGCGCAACGCCGGCCTCGTGATCTCGGCGCTCACGCAGCGCGAGCACCTCACCGAAATCGTCGAGCTGCCGCAGAACGTGCACCCGTGGTTCATGGGCGTGCAGTTCCACCCTGAGTTCAAGTCAACGCCGTGGGGCGGCCATCCGTTGTTCAACGCCTTCATCAAGGCGGCGCTCGACCACAAGGACAAGGGCGCGGGCAGCACCAACAAGACGCTCAAGGCAGTGGCATGAAGCTTTGCGGATTCGACATCGGGCTGGACCAGCCTTTCTTCCTGATCGCCGGCCCGTGCGTGGTCGAATCCGAGCAGCTGCAGATGGACACGGCCGGCACGTTGAAGGAAATCACGGCGTCGCTGGGCATCCCATTCATCTTCAAGAGCAGCTTCGACAAGGCCAACCGTTCCTCGGGCACGAGCTTTCGCGGCCCGGGGCGTGGCAAGGGCCTCGAGATCCTGGCCAAGGTGAAGCGCGAACTCGGCCTGCCGGTGCTGACCGACGTGCACACCCACGAGGACATCACCGAGGCCGCCAAGGTGGTCGACGTGCTGCAGACGCCCGCCTTCCTGTGCCGCCAGACCGACTTCATCCACGCCGCGGCGCAGTCGGGCAAGCCGGTGAACATCAAGAAGGGCCAGTTCCTCGCACCGCACGACATGAAGAACGTGATCGACAAGGCCCGCGCTGCCGCCAGGGAAGCCGGCCTAAACGAAGACAGCTTCATGGCCTGCGAACGCGGCGCCAGCTTCGGCTACAACAACCTCGTGTCGGACATGCGCTCGCTCGCGATCATGCGCGAGACAAAAGCGCCCGTCGTGTTCGACGCCACCCACTCGGTGCAGCTGCCCGGCGGCCAGGGCACCAGCTCGGGCGGCCAGCGCGAAATGGTGCCGGTGCTCTCGCGCGCGGCCGTGGCCGTGGGCGTGGCCGGTCTCTTCATGGAGACGCACCCCGACCCGAACAAAGCCCTGAGCGACGGCCCCAACGCCGTTCCGCTCAAGCACATGAAGGCCCTGCTCGAGACGCTCGTCGCGCTCGACCGGGTCACCAAGAAAAACGCTTTCCTCGAGGACAGTTTTCAAGCATGAGCAGCGGTTACGTCATCGCCCACGTCGAAGTCACCAACCCGACGCAGTACGAGGAATACAAGAAGTGGTCGAGCGTCGCGATGCAGGCGCACGGCGCCGAAGTCTGCGTGCGCGGCGGCCAGGTGCAGCCGCTCGAAGGCGACTGGAAGCCCACCCGCGTCGTCGTGCTCAAATTCCCCAGCTTCGAGAAGGCCAAGGCCTTCTACGAGACGCCCGAATACCTGAAGGCGCGTGAAGCGCGTGCCGGCGCCGCCATCATGAACATGATCGCGGTCGAAGGCCTTTGATTCCGTTTTTTGCCAGTCCACTCCACCAAGAGACCCAGAGAAAGAGATAGAGATGAGTGCAATCGTTGACATCGTCGGCCGCGAAATTCTCGACAGCCGAGGCAACCCCACCGTCGAGTGCGACGTGCTGCTCGAATCGGGCACCATGGGCCGTGCGGCCGTGCCCTCGGGCGCTTCGACCGGTTCGCGCGAGGCCATCGAGCTGCGCGACGGCGACAAGGGCCGCTACCTCGGCAAGGGCGTGCTGAAGGCCGTCGAGAACATCAACACCGAGATCTCGGAAGCCGTGCTGGGCCTGGACGCCAGCGAACAGGCCTTCCTCGATCGCACGATGATCGACCTGGACGGCACCGACAACAAGGCCCGCCTGGGCGCCAACGCCACCCTCGCTGTCTCGATGGCCGTGGCCCGCGCCGCGGCCGAAGAGTCGGGCCTGCCGCTGTACCGCTACTTCGGCGGCATGGGCGGCATGCAACTGCCGGTGCCGATGATGAACGTCATCAACGGCGGCGCGCACGCCAACAACAGCCTGGACCTGCAAGAGTTCATGATCATCCCCGTGGGCGCCAAGAGCTTCCGCGAGGCCGTGCGCTACGGCGCCGAAGTGTTCCACGCCCTGAAGAAGATCCTGGGCGACCGCGGCATCAGCACGGCCGTGGGCGACGAAGGCGGCTTCGCCCCCAGCGTCGAGAGCCACGAAGCAGCCATCCAGCTGATCCTGGAAGCCATCGACAAGGCCGGCTACACCGCCGGCGAACAGATCGCCCTGGGCCTGGACTGCGCGGCCAGCGAGTTCTACAAGGACGGCAAGTACGTGCTGTCGGGCGAGAACCTGTCGCTCACGGCCGAAAGCTGGACCGACATGCTCGCCACCTGGGTCGACAAGTACCCGATCATCAGCATCGAAGACGGCATGCACGAAGGCGATTGGGACGGCTGGAAGCACCTGACCGAACGCCTGGGCAAGCGCGTGCAGCTGGTGGGCGACGACCTGTTCGTCACCAACACCAAGATCCTGCAAGAGGGTATCGACAAGGGCATCGCCAACTCGATCCTGATCAAGATCAACCAGATCGGCACGCTGACCGAAACCTTCGCCGCCATCGAGATGGCCAAGCGCGCAGGCTACACGGCCGTCATTTCGCACCGTTCGGGCGAAACCGAAGACAGCACCATCGCCGACATCGCCGTGGGTACCAACGCCGGCCAGATCAAGACCGGTTCGCTGTCGCGTTCGGACCGCATCGCCAAGTACAACCAGCTGCTGCGCATCGAAGAAGACCTCGGCGACATCGCCGTCTACCCGGGCCGCGGCGCGTTCTACAACCTCAAGTAGCGCCTCGCAGCCTGCATGCGCGCGCGCTTCGTCCCTCCTCTCATCCTGGTGCTCCTGCTGGTCATCCTGCAGTGGCAGCTGTGGAACGGGCGCGGCAGCGTGCGCGAGGTCGCCCAGCTGAGAACCCAGCTGGCCGACCAGAAGGACGCCAACGCCAAGGCCGCCCTCAACAACGAGCGGCTGGCGTCCGAGGTCAATGACCTGAAAGACGGCCTCGAGATGGTCGAGGAACGCGCGCGCGCGGAACTCGGCATGGTCAAACCGAACGAAGTCTTCGTGCAGATCGCGCACTGATCCTTTCCTTCGCCGCTTCTCGATGCCAGAGCTTCTCTCGGCCTCCGCCTTTGCGCTGTGGGGTTCTCCCGTCACTTGGCTCGAACTTGTCGCCGCCGTGCTCGCGCTCGCGATGGTCGGCTGCAACATGCGCGAGATCCACTGGGGCTGGCCGCTGGCGATCGTCAGCTCGCTGCTCTACGTGGTGGTGTTCGCCAACGCACGCATCTACGGCGACGCCTCCCTTCAAGTCTTCTTTGCCTTCGTCGCCCTGTGGGGCTGGGCGCAATGGCTGCGCGGCTTTCGCGCCGACGGCAGCGCCTTGCGGGTCAGCCGGCTGTCGCCGCGCGGTACTGCATACGCCCTCGTGGCCTGCGCCATTGCGTGGCCCGTGGTCGCCCTCTTCCTGCGTCGCTTCACCAACACCGACGTGCCCTGGTGGGACGGCTTCGTCACCGGCCTGAGCCTGGTCGGGCAGTTCCTGCTCGGACGCAAGTTCATCGAGAACTGGCTCATCTGGCTGGCCGTGAACGTGGTCAGCGTGGGCCTGTTCATCCACAAGGGCCTGTGGCTCACGACGGCGCTGTACGCGGTGTTCGCCGTGCTCAGCGTGGCCGGCTTCCTGGCATGGCAGCGACGCCTGCCGAAGGCCACGGCGAAGGCGGTGCCGGCATGACGCCGAACCTGCCGACCGGCTGCGTCATCGCGCTCGTGGGCGCCGAGAGCACGGGCAAGACCGAGCTCTCGCGCGCCATCGCACAGCGCCTGCAAGACCGCGGCACGCCCGTCACGCTGGTGGGCGAGTACCTGCGCGAATGGTGCGAACGCGAAGGCCGCACGCCGCGCCCCGACGAACAACAAGCCATCGCCGACGAACAGAGGCGCCGCATCGACGCCGCTGCCGCCACGGGCGTGGTGGTGGCCGACACCACGGCGCTCATGACGGCGGTCTACAGCGAGCAGCTGTTCGCCGACACCTCTCTGTACGACAGCGCGCTGGCCGCGCAGCGGCGCTACGCCATCACGCTGCTCACCGCGCTCGACCTGCCCTGGGTGGCCGACGACATGCGCGACGGCCCGCATGCGCGCCAGCCGACCGACACGCTGGTGCGCGCCGCGCTCACGCGCGCCGGGCTCTCGTATGCGGTGGTGCACGGCAGCGGCGGCGAACGGCTGGCGAACGCCTGGAACGCGATCAACACCATCGCCGGCAACGAAGGCCGCGCCCGCACGCGCACCCGCCGCGACGCCAAGCCCGCCTCGTGGACATGGCCTTGCGAGAAGTGTTCCGACCCGGAATGCGAACATAAGCTCTTCAGCGACCTGATGGCGCGCCGCGACCCCACCTGAGCCTTTCGGCTCCTGCGCGTTCGCGCGCCCTCTCCCCTTTAACGGAGACCCGATGCCCGTTTCGATTGCTGCGCGCCTTGCCTCGCGCGCTCCCGCCGCCGCTTTCCTCGCCCTGCTGCTGACCGCCGGCACGGCTTCTGCGGCCCCCGTGGCCGCCACCGTCGAGAACGCCACCACCCCCACGGCCTGCGCCGAGGAAGACAACGTGTCGATGGTGCTACGCGGCGACGGCATCCGCCGCCTGCGCATCGAAGCGCTGCAGCCGAGCTACCTCGGCACCATCGGCAACGACGTCACCGCGCCCGACTTCTCGGGCTGCAACTTCGACGGCGGCGCCCACCCCACCGACCCGGCCCATCGCTTCAAGCAACGCACCGTCGTGCTGCTCGACAACGCGCAGTGGCGCATCGTCGGCATGACGCTGCCGACCTTCTGGCGTCCGGCGCGCGTGCCGGTGCAGGTCGGCGCGCGCCACGACCGCGGCTTTCACCTGCTGCAGGTGTTCAAGAAGGAGAACGGCAAGGCGCTCGAGGCCATCGTGCTCTACCCGTCCGACGGCTACTGGCGCCTCAAGCCGCTGCCCGAGGCGCGCTTCGGCGACGGCGTGTACGGTTCGTCGTTCCTGCTCGGCCCGGTCGTGCAGGCCGGGCGGCCGGTGGTGGACATCGCGTCGATCCGCGTCGTACCCCAACCGCTGGCCATCCACCTGCGCTTCACCGATGGCGGCAAGGCCGTGGCGCGCGTGACCGAGATCAGCCGCACCCGCACCGCGCTCGACGTGACGCTCTCCAAGCCCACAGCCAGCGCCAAGCAGCCCTTCGCGGTGCTGCGCTCGATGTACGTGACGCCCGACAACGCCGACATGAGCGAGGTGCGCTGGCAGGCCTCGCCGCAGGCGGCGGAGCAGGCGCTGCCGCTGCCCGAGGTGAAGACGCTGAACGCCACGCAGGTGCGCTTCGGCCGCAGCCTGCCCTCCAAGCACAACACGAGCGCGCCCGACATCGCATTCGGCGGCTTCGACGACGAAGCGCGCTGAGCTCAGGCCGCGCGCCGCACCTCGCCGGGCGTGAGGCCCAGCACGCGGCGCATGCAGCGCGCCATGTGGCTCTGGTGCGAGAAGCCGCTCTCGAGCGCGACGAGGCTCGCGGGCATCTCGCTGTTCAGCAGCAGGCTGCGCGCGCGGTCGACGCGGCGGTGCACCACGTAGGCATGCACCGCCTGGCCGGTGGAGCGCTTGAACTGCGTCTTCAGGTGCGAGGCGCTCAGGCCCGCGACCTCGGCCAGCGCCGCCAGCGACAGGTCGCCGTCCAGGTGCGCCTCGATGAACTCCGTGACGCGTTTCAGCTGCAACCGCGTCAGCCCCTGCGCGGGTGACGGCGCCACCTGCGGGCCGGCCGCGATCAGCTGCACCGCGAGCGCGGTGCCCAGGCTGTCGGTGTAGAGCCGGCCATTGGGAAAGCCCGCGCGGCGCTCGGCATCGAGCGCCCAGGCGATGTGTTCGATCTGCGGGTCGCGGAACTGGTGGCGTTCGCCGAGCACCGCGCGCTCGGCCGGCAGGCCCATCTCATCGGCCGTGCGCACCAGCAGCGCGGGCGCCATGCGCACCACGACCGAGGTGCTCGGCGACTCTTCATGCCAGATGTCAGTGCTGCCGGCCGGCAGGATGTCGAGGTCGCCGCGCGTGTAGAGAAAGCGGTGGAACTGGCAGGCGCCCGCCACCGGCGCGCCCGCGTGCAGCTTGAGACGGTGGTCGGGCAGCGCCTCGTAGCCGACCACGCCGCCGGGGGTCTGACGCACGTCGACGCGCAGGCTGTCGGTGGCGGGCGGCGCGACGAAGCTGTCGGCCGACAGCGCCACCTCGGACGCCGCACCACCGTGCCCGCGCAGACCGGTGTCCAGATCGGTATCGCTCATCGAAACATTATGGGCCGCGCGCGGCGTGCATGCCGTCGGCCGTTTGTGCTCCCCCACGGCCGAACGTGCGCGACCGCAAGCCGTGCGATCCGGATCATCGACGGCCATGAACACCACACCCCCCACCCCCTACGCAGGCAAGAAAGCCGTCATCACCGGCGGCACCCTCGGCATGGGCCTGGCCACCGCGCAGGCGCTGCTCGACGGCGGCGCCGACGTGCTCGTGACCGGACGCAACCCGCAGAACCTGGAGGCCGCGCGCCGCGTGCTCGGCCCGCGCGCGCACGTGCTTCCATCCGATACAGCTTCGCTGACCGACATCGATGCACTGGCCGCCACGGTGCGCGAGCGCTTCGGCCGCATCGACCTGCTGCACATCAACGCGGGCATCTCGTCGCTGGAACCCTTCGAGCAGGTGACCGAGGCCGGCTACGACCGTGCCTTCGCCGTCAACACCAAGGGCCCGTTCTTCACCGTGCAGCGCCTGGCGCCGCTGATGCCGGCGGGGAGCGCGATCGTCTTCACCTCATCCATCGCGGACGAAGGCGGCATGCATGGCATGAGCGTGTACAGCGCCACCAAGGCCGCGCTGCGCTCGATGGCCTCGGGCTTCGCGGCGGAGCTGGTGACGCGTGGCATCCGCGTGAACGTGGTGAGCCCCGGCTTCATCGACACGCCCACGCTCGGCGTGACCGACGCGAGCGCCGAAGAGCGCGCTGAGTTCATGCGCCTGGGCGACCAGATCACGCCGATGCGGCGCCACGGCACCTCGGCCGAAGTGGCGCGCGCGGTGCTGTTCTTCGCCTTCGAGGCGACCTTCACGACGGGCGCGCGCCTCACCGTCGATGGCGGGCTGGGCCAGGGCCTGACGCCGGCTGCCGCCTGATCCGATCTCTCACCAAGGACCTCACATGACCGACGTTTCCCTCATCGGCCTCGGCCCCATGGGCATCGCCCTCGCGCGCGCCCTTCAAGCATCGAAGTTCACGCTGACGGTGTGGAACCGCACCACCGAGCGCGCGACGCCCCTCCTGAACCAGGGCACGGTGCTCGCACCGACGGCCCTGGCCGCCGTGCAGGCCAGCCCCGTGGTGCTGGTCTGCGTGGCCGACTACCCGGCGTCGCGTGCCATCCTCGCCGCGCCCGGCGTTCACGACGCACTGCGCGGCAAGGTGCTGGTGCAGCTGAGCACCGGCACGCCGCAGGACGCGCGCGACGACTGGGCCGCGCTCAGCGGCGTGGCCTACCTCGACGGCGCCCTGCTCGCCACGCCGGGGCAGATCGGCCGGCCCGACACGCCGCTCTTCATCTCCGGCGAGGCACGCGCCCTCGCCGCCTGCCGGCCGCTGCTCGACGCCATCGCCGGCAACATCCAGCACATGGGCGAGCCGATCGGCAACGCAGCCGCCTGGGACCTGGCCACGCTCTCGTGCATGTTCGGCGCGATGAGCGGGTTCTTTCACGGCGTGCGCATCTGCGAAGCCGAAGGGCTGCCGGTGGACGGGTTCTCGCAAATGATCGGCGCGATCTCGCCGGTGCTCGGCGAAATGATCCAGGCCGAGGGCGAGGCGATCCACGCCGGCCGGTACGGCGAGCCCGAGAGCTCGATGGCCACCTGCGCGGGCTCGGGTCGGCTCTTCGTGAAGCAGGCGCGCGAGGCGCAGCTCGATGCGGGCTTTCCGGATTTCCTGATGGGACAGTTCGAGCGCGCGATGCGCGCGGGCCTGGGCAACGAGCGCCTGGCCGCGATGGTCAAGGTGCTGCGGCAGCCGCCGCAGCCCGCTTGAACCGCGTCACGCCTACTGGACGACCGGGCTGCCCGGCAGCTGGTCGCCCAGCGGCTTGAACAGCTGCGCGGTGTCGACCGCGTCGAAGCGGTACTGCTTGCCGCAGAAGTCGCAGCCGACCTCGATGTCGCCGCGCTCGGCGAGGATTTCCTCGGCCTCTTCCACGCCGAGCCCGCGGATCATCTGCGCCACGCGTTCGCGGCCGCAGGTGCACGCGAAGTGCGGGCCCAGCAGGCCGGCCTGCGGTTCGAAGCGCAGCAGCTTCTCTTCCCAGAACAGGCGGCGCAGGATGGTCTCGACGTCGAGCGTGAGCAACTCGTCGCGCGTGAGGCTCGACGCCAGGATCGAGATGCGGTTGTATTCCTCGTTGCGTCCGATCTGGTCCTGGTGCGCCTCGTCGTGCGTCTGCTGCGAGGTGCCTTCGAGGTTGCCCTCGCCCTTGATGGGCAGGCGCTGGATCAGCAGGCCGGCCGCCACCTTGTCGTCGGCGGCAAGCACCAGCGTGGTGTCGAGCTGTTCGCTTTGCAGCATGTAGTGCTGCAGCACGTCGCTGAGCTTGCCCAGCTTCTGGCCGTCGTCGCCGAACAGCGGCACGACGCCCTGGTACGGCGTGGTGCCGGGCAGCTTGTCTTTCGGGTCGAGCGTGATGGCGCAGCGGCCCTTGTTGTTCACGTTGACCATGTCGGGCAGGCGCGCGTCGGCCGGCAGGTCGCCGATCACCTTGGCGGTGGCGCGCAGGCTCAGGTCGGGCTTGGCCTCGGCCACGGCCACCTTCACGGGGCCGTCGCCGAAGATCTGCAGGATGAGTGCGCCGTTGAACTTGATGTTGGCCTGCATCAGCGTGGCCGCGGCCGTCATCTCGCCCAGCAGCTCGGCCACCGGCGGCGGGTAGGCGCCGGTGGCGGTGTTGGAGGCGCGCCGCGCAAGGATCTCCTGCCACGCATCCGTCAGGCGCACGATCATGCCGCGCACCGGCAGGCCATCGAACAGGAATTTGTGCAGCTCGCTCAAAACATCATCTTTCTCAATCAGGCTGTCTTCACGTGGAATACCGCGGAACCGGCTTTGCCGGGCCGCAGGTATTGCCCCCTGCAAGGGGGTAGGAGGCCACACGAAGTGGGCAAGCCTGGGGGTTAGCCAATTTTCTTCAGGCCCTTCGCGAAGCGATGGGCGTTTTCTACGTAGTGCTCGGCGCTTTGCCGCAGCTTGGCGGCGGCCGCATCGTCGAGCGTGCGCACCACCTTGGCGGGCGAGCCGATGATGAGGGAGTTGTCGGGAAACTCCTTGCCCTCGGTCACGACGCTGCCGGCGCCAACGATCGAATTGCGGCCGATCTTCGCGTTATTCAAGACCACCGCCTGGATGCCGATCAGCGAGTTGTCGCCGATGGTGCAGCCGTGCAGCATCACCTGGTGCCCCACCGTCACGTTGTCGCCGATGGTCAGCGGGCAGCCGATGTCGGCGTGCAGCACCGACAGGTCCTGGATGTTGCTGTTGCGCCCGATGGTCAGCACCTCGGTGTCGCCGCGCAGCACGGCGCCGAACCAGACGCTCGCGTTCTCGGCCAGTTCGACATTGCCCATGACCTGGGCGCTGTCCGCGACCCATGCGCCTTCGCCAAGGCGCGGGGCAATGCCATCCAATTCGTAAATCGCCATCGTGGTTGTCTCCGGAGGGGCAAAACTAGAATTGTAGGGATGCACCCCCGATTGAGCGCGCTGGCCGCGCTGCGCCTGACAGACCCCGACGACAAGGTGGCCGCCACGCGCGCCACGGCTGCACAGGCAGCTACCATTTCCATAGCACTCGAGCCCCTGCGCACGCCCGGCGACGACGCCGGCGTGCCCGGCCGCCCCGAGCGCCCGCTGCGCGTGGCCGCCACCGCCGTGCAAAAGCGCTCGCCCTTCACGCCCGAAGGCCGCGCCGCGCTGATCCATTCGATCTGCCACATCGAGTTCAACGCGATCAACCTCGCGCTGGACGCCGTGTGGCGCTACGACGGCATGCCCGAGGCCTACTACCGCGACTGGCTGCGCGTGGCCGACGAGGAGGCCCAGCACTTCACGCTGCTGCACACGCACCTGCAGGGCATGGGCTGGCGCTACGGCGACTTTCCGGGCCACGACGGCCTGTGGAACATGTGCGAGAAGACCAAGGACGATGTGCTCGCGCGCATGGCGCTGGTGCCGCGCACGCTCGAGGCGCGCGGGCTCGACGCCACGCCGCTGATCCAGTCAAAGCTGAAACGCGTGAACACGCCCGATGCGCTGCGTGCGGTCGAGATCCTCGACATCATCCTGCGCGACGAAGTGGGCCACGTGGCCATCGGCAACCACTGGTACCGCTGGCTGTGCGAACGCGCCGGGCTCGACGCCGAAGCCAACTACCCGGCCCTGGTCGCGCGCTACGACGCGCCGCGCCACAAGCCGCCTTTCAACCTCGAAGCACGCGGCCGGGCGGGCTTCAGCCCCGCAGAGCTGCGCGCGCTGACCGATTCCCGCCCCGAATGACCGAAGTGATTTCCGACCAGACCTGGTCACGCGCCGAGCTGCAGGCCTGCCTGCAAGGCCGCGACACGCCGCCGCATTTCGAACGCTGCCATTTCGACGAGGCCGACCTGTCGCGCCTCGACCTGCGCGGCGCGCAATTCACGCTGTGCAGCTTCGCCGAAACCTCGTTCGACCGCGCGCAGCTGGCCGACACGCGCTGGGTCGGCTGCCGCGCGCGCCAGGCCGACTTCGGCCTGGCCGACCTCACGAACGCGCGCTTCCAGGACTGCGACCTGAACAACACGCAATGGGCGCGCGCCAAGCTGGCCTCGGCGCTCTTCACGGGCGTGAAGCTCACGGGCGCGCACTTCGGCGAGGTGTCGGCGCTGGGCGTCGTGTTCAAGGATTCGCTGCTGGTCGACGCGCACCTGCGCGGCCTGTCGTTTCGCAAGCAGACGCTCGCGCAGCTCGACCTGTCGGAGGCCGACCTCTCGGGCTGCGATTTCCGCGAGACCATCTTCGAAGGTGGCAGCCTGCGCAACGCGCACCTGAAGCTGGCGCGCTTCGAAGGCGCCGACCTGCGCGACGTGGATCTGGGCGGCCTGCGGCTGGCCAACGCCGCGCCGTTCAAGGGCGCGACCATCTCCCACCGCCAGGCCGCCGCGCTGGTCGAGGAACTGGGCCTGCGCGTCGTCTGAGCCGCCGGAGGGTCAGGACGTCGCGGTGCGGCTGTGCACCACCAGCTTCGGCGTGAAGTACTGAAGCACCTCGCCGCGCTGGTTGCGCGTCTGGCAGCGCATCGAGACCATCGCGCGGCCGGGCTTGGAGCGCGAGAGCGTGATGTCGACCACCTCGCTCACCACATGCAGCACGTCGCCGGGCCGCGTCGGCTTGGGCCACTGCAGCTCGCCGCCCGAGCCGATGATGCCGTCGGCCAGCGGGATGCCGCTGTCGACCAGCAGCTTCATGGTGAGCGCCGCCGTGTGCCAGCCGCTCGCGGCCAGCCCGCCGAAGAAGGTGTTCTTGGCAGCCTCTTCGTCGGTGTGGAAGGGCTGTGGGTCGAACTGCTGCGCGAAGGCCTTGATCTGCGCCGCGTCGAGCAGGTGTTCGCCACTCTGGAAACGGTCGCCGACCTTCAGGTCTTCGAGATACAGCTTGTCCATGGGAGTCTCCTTGTTGCGTTGCCCGTCATTCTCGGGCGATCAGAGGCGCTCGAGGATGGTGGCGATGCCCTGCCCGCCGCCGATGCATTGCGTGGCGAGCGCATAACGGCCGTTCTCGCGTGCCAGCAGCGCCGCCGCCTTGCCCGTGATGCGCGCGCCGGTCGCACCCAGCGGGTGGCCGATGGCCAGGCCGCCGCCGTCGAGGTTGACGGTGGCCGGGTCGAGCCCGAGGTCGCGGATGCAGGCCAGCGCCTGCGACGAAAAAGCTTCGTTGATCTCGACCACGTCGAGGTCGGCCACGCTCAGGCCCGCGCGTGCGAGTGCCTTGCGCGTGGCGGGGATCGGGCCGATGCCCATGACGGCCGGGTCGACGCCCACGGTCGCGAACGAGCGGATGCGCGCCAGCGGCTTCAGGCCGTGCTTTGCGGCGAAGGCGTCGCTGGTGACCAGTACCACCGCCGCACCGTCGGTCAACGGCGACGAAGTGCCGGCCGTGACCACGCCGTCGGGACGGAACGCGGGCTTGAGGTTGGCCAGCGCCTCGGCCGAGGTCGAGGGGCGGATGCAGCCGTCGGCATCGACCACCTCGCCGGAGGCCAGGCGCACCGGCACGATCTCGCCGGCCAACCGGCCCTGCGCACGCGCCTCGGTCGCCTTGCGGTGCGATTCGACGGCCAGCGCTTCCTGGTCGGCGCGGCTCACGTTCCAGCGCTGCGCGACGTTCTCGGCCGTCTCGCCCATCGAGATGTAGGCATCGGTGCTGGCCAGCAGCTCGGGGCTGGGCGAGAAGTTGAAGCCGCCCTGCGGCACCATCGTCATCGACTCCACGCCCACGCACAGGAAAGCGTCGCCCATGCCCGCCTCGATCTGCGCGGCGGCGATGTGCACGGCCTGCATCGACGAGCCGCAGAAGCGGTTCACCGTCATGCCGCCCACCTCGTGCGGCAGTCCGGCCAGGAGCCCGACGATGCGCGCCAGGTTGTTGCCCTGCGACGCCTCGGGGTAGGCGCAGCCCAGGATGATGTCTTCGAGCAGCGCCGGGTCGAGGTCGGTGCGCTGCAGCAGGCCCTGCACCACGCCGGCGGCGAGCGTGTCGGGGCGCACCCCGGCCAGCGCGCCCTTCTTCGCGAAGTGGAACGGGGAACGGGCGTAGGCGGAAATCACGGCTTTCATGGGAACACTCCTTGGAGAAAAACTACCTTCCAATCGGTAGGCTTCGGGATTCAAAAAAAGGCACGCCCGGCGTGCCCGTGGTGAAACGCATCGGTCAGTCCAGCGGCAGTGCGCGCCGCAGTTGGGCGATGGCGTCGTCGAAGTCTTCGACGCGGCCCGTCATGCGCGACGCAAGCAGCGCGCCCTGGCACGACGAGAACACGAAGGCCGCGAGCGAGGCCACGGGGTTGTCTTTCTGTGCCTGCACCGGCACCAGCGCGCCGAGCACGCCGGTGAGCCACATCACCTGGGTGTTGCGCAGCGCCTGCACGGCCTGGCGCAGGTCCTCGTTGATGCAGTCCCAGCCCGGCGCCAACGCGCCCGCGGGGCACAGGCCCGAGCCGGCCTTCAGCGTGTTGCGGTACATGCGGAAATAGGATTCGAGCGCGTCCTTGGGCTCGCGCGCGCGCGCCGCCACCCAGTCCTTGAAGCCCTGCGTGGCGCCCTGGATCACCGCGATGCCCAGCGCTTCCTTGGTGGGAAAGTGGTGGTACAGGCTCGCCTTGCGCACGCCCACCGCGTTGGCCACGTCCTGGAAGCTGAAGCCCAGGTACGAACGGGTTTCGATGAGCCCGCGCGCCACCGCGAGGATCTGCTCACGGGTGCCGCCGGGGGCCAGGGTGGAAGCGTCGTTCATCTACCTACTATAAGGTAGGGAAACCCGGCCCTGCAAGCGCCGGGGTCAATCGGCCTTGATGCCCGCGGCCTTCACGATGCGGCCGTTGCTCTCGAACTCGCTGGCGATTTCCTTGGCGAAGGCGGCCGGCGTGCCCGGGGCGGGCACGTTGTCGGTGGCCGTGAGCTTGGCGCGCAGCTCGGGGCTGGCGAGCGCCTTGTTGATCTCGGCGTTGTACTTCGCGACCAGCGCCGCCGGCGTGCCCGCGGGCGCGAACACGCCGAACAGCGAATGGATGTTGGCCGCGCTGTAGCCCAGCTCGGCCAGCGTGGGCACCTGCGGCAGACTCTCGAGCCGCGCGGGCGCGCCGGCCGCCAGCGGGCGCAGCTTGCCCGACTGGATGTGCGCCGACAGCGTCGGGCTGGCGTTGGTCGACAGAATTTCGAACTGCCCGCTCAGCGCATCGTTGAGCTGCTGGCCGCCGCCCTTGTACGGCACGTGCGTGATGTCCACGCCGGCCGTCGCGCGCACCTGCTCGAGCACGATGTGCCCGAGCGAGGCCGGCCCCGACGTGGCCCAGCGCACCGCGCCGGGCTGCGCCTTGGCTTCGGCGATCAGTGCGCGAAAGTCCTTCGCCTTGCTGGCCGGCGTGGCCACCAGCAGCACGGGCGAATACATCACGCTGGCCACCGGCACGATGTCCTTCAGCGGGTCGAACGGCAACTTGCCCAGGTGCGGGCTCAGCACCAGCGGGCTGATGGCCGAGAAGCCCAGCGTCGCGCCGTCGGGCGCGGCCTTGGCCACGGCGTCCATGCCGATGGCGCCGCTCGCGCCCGCGCGGTTGTCGACGATCACCGTGGTTCCCAGCTGCGCGGCGAGCCGGTCGCCAAGCGCGCGGGCGACCACGTCGCTCACGCCGCCCGCCGGATAGGCCACGATGAGCCGCACCGTGCGCGGCACGGCCTGCGCGTGCGCGCCGCTGGCCGCGCACAGCGCCGCGGCGGCGAGCAGCCGGGTCGTGGTCCGGCGCGAAGGCTTGGAGGCGGCGAGGAAGTTCATGGTGTCGATGAAAGGCATGCGTCGATGAGATAGAAGATCGGTCAGTCCAGCTGCAGCTTGCGCTCGCGGATCAGCTTGGCCCACTTCTCATTGTCCGCCTTGACGAAAGCCGCAAAGGCCGCCGGACCGAGCGGATGCACCTCGGCGCCGGCCGTTGCGAACTTGGCCTTGATCTCGGGTGTCGCCAGTGCCTTCGCGAGTTCACCCGACAGGCGATCGACTACCTCCTTGGGCATGTTGGCCGGGCCGACCAGCCCCTGGAAGCCGACTGCTTCCATGCCTGCGAGGCCCAGCTCCTTCACCGTCGGCACGTCGGGCAGTTGCGGGTCGCGCACGGGGCCGGTCACGGCCAGCGCCTTGAGCTTGCCGCCCTTCACCTGCGGCAGCAGCACGCTGCCCGCGTCGATGAGGATCTGCGTCTGCCCGCCGAGCAGGTCCTGCACGGCCGGCGCGCTGCCCTTGTACGGCACGTGCGTCATGTCCAGGCCCGTCACCTGGTTCATGAGCTCGCCATTCAGGTGCGTCGAGGTGCCGTTGCCGCCCGAGGCGAAGTTGACCTTGCCGGGCTGGCCCTTGGCCCACGCCACGAACTCCTTGAGGTTCTTCGCCGGATGGTCGGGCCGCGTCACCGCGATGTAGCTGCCCTGGCTGATCTGGCCGATGTAGGTGAACTGCTTGATCGGGTCGTACGGCGGCTTGCTCTGCAGGTACGGCGCGATGGCGAAGGGGCCGGTGTTGGCCAGCAGCAGCGTGTAGCCGTCGGCCGGCTGGCGCGTGAGCTCGGTGGCCGCGATCATGCCGCTCGCACCCGGCTTGTAGTCGACCACCAGCTGCTGCTTGAGTGCTTCCTGCAGCGGCACCTGCACCGTGCGCGCCGCGAAGTCGATGCCGCCGCCGGGCGGGTAGCCGACGATCAGGCGGATGGGCTTGGCGGTGGGAAAGCCCTGGGCGATGGCGAGGCCGGCGGTCGTGGCCAGTGCGAGGCCGGTGCAGAGTCTGCGAAGGTTCATGGATGTCTCTCGATGTCTCTTGAATAAGAGCATCCATTTTGAAACATCGCCGGACCTCCGGCTCGCACCTGCTCAGGCTTCCTGCGCCTCCACGTCGTTGCCGATGAAGTTGCGCCCGCGCGCCCCGCCCTGCGCATGGCGCAGCATCTCGCGCGCCTCGTCCTCGCCCACGCCGTAGTCGGCGAAGCGCGTCTTCACGCCCAGCGATTCGATGAAGGCCGCGAGCTGCGCCGGTGCATCGGCCAGCGGCATGCGCAGCGCCTGCGCCAGCACCGCGTCGCGGTCGGGCCTACGGCCGATCGCGCGCGCCAGCACCATCGGCAGCGGGAACGAACAGGCGATGCCGTGCGGCAGGCCGTAGCGCAGCGTCATCTCGTACGAGATGGAATGCGCGAGCGCGGTCTTGGTGTTGGAAAACGCCATGCCCGCCTTCAGCGCGGCCAGCGCCATGCGCCCGCGCAGTTCGACGTCGTCGAGCCGGGCCATGAGCTGCGGCAGCACCTCCAGCGTGTCCTGCACGGCCGCCACGGCGAAGGTGTCGGACAGCGGGTTGGCGTTGACGTTCCAGATGGCTTCGAGCGCGTGCGACAGCGCATCGAGCCCGCTCTGCAGCGTGACCGCCGCCGGCAGCGACAGCATCAGCTCGGGGTCGATGACCGCATGGCTCGGCCAAGTCTGTGGCAAATGCAGCGAGTATTTCTTCTGCCGCTCGCGGTCCCAGATGGTGGCCCACGGCGTGACCTCGCTGCCCGTGCCGGCCGTGGTGGGCACGGCGATGAGCGTCTTGTGGCGCGTGGCGATGAAGGGCCGCTCGCCCGCGAGCCCCGCCACCAGGTCCGCGAAGCGCCCGTGGTCGTCGGCCACCATCAGCGCCTTCGCGGTGTCGATGGCGCTGCCGCCGCCGACCGCGACGATCACCTCCACGTCGGCATGCGTGCGCCAGAACCACTCGTAGGTCTCGGCCAGTTCCGCCACATCGGGGTTGGGCCGCGTCTGGTCGAGCGTGCAGGCCAGCGCGTCGCCGAGCACCGACGCCAGCCGGTCGAGCAGGCCCAGCGCGCGTGCCTCGGGAAAGGTCACCAGCGCGGCGCGCCGGCCCTCGAGCAGCTTCGGCAGGGACAGCAGGGCCCCTGCCCCGTACACGCTGTGCACGGGGTTGTGGTAATTGGCGCTCATGGGGAAGTGGGTTCAGGAGGCGGCGAACGCCGCAGGGAAGGAGCGGGCCATCAGCGCGCGCCCTGCTGGATCCAGCCGCGCAGCCGGGTCGAGAGGTAGTCGGCCGTCATGACCATCACGACGATCACCAGGATGCAGGTGGCCGTGTCCTGGTACTGGAACAGCTTCATGCTGCCCACGAGCTCGAAGCCGATGCCGCCCGCGCCCACCATGCCCAGCACCGTGGCCTGGCGCAGGTTGGTCTCGAAGCGGTAGACGATCACGCCGATCCACGCGGTGACCACCTGCGGAATCACGCCGAAGATGATGGTCTGGATCGGTCCCGCGCCGGTGGCGCGCAGCGCTTCGATCGGGCCCTGGTCGATCTCCTCGATCGACTCGGCGAAAAACTTGCCGAGCATGCCCGCGCCATGCAATGCCAGCGCCAGCACGCCGGGGAACGGACCGAGGCCCACGGCCGCCACGAAGATCAGCGCCAGGATGATCTCGTTGATGCCGCGCGTGATGTTCAGCACCTGCCGCATCGCGTGGAACACGGCGACGTTCGGCGAGATGTTGCGCGCCGCGAAGAAGCACAGCGGCACCGCGAGGATCACCGCCAGCAGCGTGCCCCACAGCGCGATCTGCACGGTCTCGATGGCCGGCTTCACGAGCTTGCCCATGAACTCCCAGTTGGGCGGCAGCATGCGCCCGAGGAAGTCGGCGATCCAGGGCATGCCCTTGCCGAGTTCGCTGAAGCTCACCTGGCTGCCGATGGCCGCCCACCAGAGCACGCCGATGCCGGCGAGCACGGCCACGGCGTACTTCCACCAGCCGGGGTTGCCGGCGCTCTTGGCGATCAGCAGGTTGTAGCGTCCGAGGGCGATCATGATTGCTCCATGGCGAGTTGCGGGGCGGTGCGCGCCGGCGCCGCATGAAGGGCCGCGGCGGGCACGCTCGGCGTTGCGGTGTCGGGCTCGGCGCCCGCCGCGGCGGCTTCGGTGCCCTCTTCCACGCCGCCCGGATAGATGAGGTGCAGCACCTCGTCGGTCAGCTCGTCGGGCCGGCCTTCGAACACGATGCGTCCGGCCGCCACGCCGATCACGCGCTGCGCGAACTCGCGGGCGTAGTCGACCTGGTGCAGGTTGCAGATCACCGTGATGCCGTCCTGCCGGCTGGCCTGCTTCAGGTAATTGAGCACCTTGCGCGAGGTCTTCGGGTCGAGGCTGGCCACGGGCTCGTCGGCCAGGATCACCTTGGGCTTTTGCGCCAGCGCGCGGGCGATGCCCACGCGCTGCTTCTGCCCGCCCGAGAGCGTGTCGGTGCGCAGTTCGGCCTTGGGATCGAGCTCGACGCGGCGCAGGCATTCGCGGGCGATGGCGATGTCCTTCGCGGGGAACACCTGGAACCACGACAGGAGCGCGGGCATCGAACCCAGCCGTCCCGTCAGCACGTTCTTTAGCACCGACAGGCGCGGCACCACGTTGTAGTGCTGGAAGATCATCGCGACGTCGCGGCGCACCTTGCGCAGCCCGGCGCGGTCACCGCGCGAGCGCTCGCCGTCGACGTGGATCTCGCCTTCGCTCGGCTCGGCCAGGTGGTTGATGCAACGCAGCAGCGTCGACTTGCCCGCACCCGACGCGCCGAGGATGACGACGAACTCACCCTTGGCCACCGTGAGGTCGACACGGTGAAGCGCGGTGAAGTCGCCGTAGCGCTTGCACAGCCCGCGGATCTCGATCATTTCATCTTCCTCAGGTCGAGGTTCAGCACCTTGGCCGTGTCGCGGATGATGTTGTAGGCCGCGTCGTTGGTCGGGTGGAAACCGTTGAGCAGGCCCTGGTCGGACCAGGGGATGTCCTTCACCTGCAGGAAAGCGGCCTGCACGCGCGTCTTCAGGTCGGCGGGCAGGTCCTTGCGCCACACGGTGGGCGACTCGGGGATCGGGTCGGACTTCCAGACCTCGACCAGGTCTTCGCGCTTGACCAGGCCCTTGGACACGGCGGCATCGAGGATGCGGTCGGCAATGGCCGCGGCATCGACCTTCTTGTTCTGCACCGCGATCGCGCTCGAGTCGTGCGAGCCCGAGAAGATCACGCGGCCGAAATCCTTGTCGGGATTGAAGCCCGCCTTCAGCAGGCCGGCCTTGGGAAACAGATGGCCCGAAGTGGAGCTCGGGTCGACGAAGGCGAAGGTCTTGCCCTTGAGGTCGGCCACCGTCTTGATGCCGGTGTCCTTGTGGGTCACGATCTGGCTGTGGTACGAGGTGCGCCCGGCCTTCTTGGTCTCGGCCACTGCAAAGGCCTCGATGTCGGCCACCGTGGTGCCCAACACATAAGAGAAGGGGCCGAGGTAGGCCACGTCGAGCCGCTTGGAACGCAGCGCTTCGATCACCCCGTTGTAGTCGGCCGCCACGAAGGGCTTGACCGCGAAACCGAGGGCCTTGGACAGCATGTCCATCATGGCCTGGCTGTTGGCAATCATGGCGCGCGAGTCCTCGGAAGGAATCAGCCCGACAGTGAGAACCTGCTGTGCCCGTGCCATCGGCACGAAGGCGGACGCTGTCACGGCGGCAGTGCCGAGCAGCAGCTTTCTACGCTTCATCATGGTTGTCTCCAGTGGTCTGCGTTGCATGGAATCCTCAGGTCGTTTCGAAGGGCAAAAGTACCCGTCTCGAGTCTTCCAGTCGCGCGTGTCATGGTCATGACAACGCGAGGATTCGGGACGTCCGGCGTGTTTCTGTCGAGGCCTGGTCCGTCTTGAGCGCGAGTACATCACTGGTACTCATATCGATCAAATTCAAATTTTTTCGATGATCTATATACTGAACCTATAGATCAGAAAGGCTCCCGCGATGCGCCTGACCCAGTTGCGTTCCTTCTATGCCGTGGCCCGCGAAGGCAGCTTCACGCGGGCCGCCGAGCACCTGCACGTGAGCCAGCCCACCATCACCACGCAGGTGCGCTTTCTCGAAGAGGCCTACCAGGTCGAGCTCTTTCACCGGCGCGGCCGGCGCGTGCAGCTCACCGAGATCGGCGAACAGCTCATGCAGCTGGCGCAGCAGATCTTCAGCCTCGAAGGCGATGCGGTGGCGCTGCTCGGCGACGCCGGCAAGCTGCGCACCGGCCACCTGCGCGTGGCGGCCGTGGGCCCGTACCACGTGACCAAGATGCTGGTCGACTTCAGCCTGCGCTACCCCGACGTGAAGGTCACGGTGAGCACCGGCAATTCACAGGACGTGCTCGACCGCCTGCTCGACTACAGCGCCGACGTCGGCGTGCTCGCGCAGCTGGTGCGCGACGACCGCTTTCTGTCGGTGCCCTTCAGCCAGCACCCGGTCGTGATGTTCGTGCCCTCCACGCACCGCTTCGCGAAGCGGCGCAACATCCGGCTCGCGGAGCTGCAGGGCGAACGGCTCATCCTGCGCGAGCAAGGCTCGACCACGCGCAAGGCGCTCGAGCTGGCACTGACCAAGGCCAAGGTCGAGGTCGACGTGGTGATGGAGATCAGCAGCCGCGAAGTCATTCGCGAAGCCGTGGCGCAAGGCCTGGGCATCGCGGCCGTGTCGGGCGTAGAGTTCGTGCCGGGGCCCAACCTGCACATGGTCGGCTTCAGCGACACCGAAATTTTTACCTACGCCCACGTGCTGTGCCTGGCCGAGCGACGCGAGATGCGCATGGTCAGCGCCTTCTACGACACGCTGGTGCCGGCCATCGAGGCGCGCAAGCGCAAGAGCTGATCGAACGACCGCTGCGTCAGCCGCGCGGATGGTGCGCCGCGTGCAGCTGCTTCAGGCGCTCACGCGCCACGTGCGTGTAGATGGTGGTGGTCGAGATGTCGGCATGGCCCAGCAGCAGCTGCACCGCGCGCAGATCGACACCGTGGTTCAGCAGGTGCGTGGCGAAGGCGTGGCGCAGCGTGTGCGGCGACAGCGGCACATGGATGCCGGCAGCCGCAGCCTGCTTCTTCACGATGACCCAGAACATCACGCGCGTCATGCCCGCGCCGCGCGCGGTCACGAACAGATCGGGCGTCTGCTGGCCGTCGAGGATCACGGGTCGCGACTCGTCGAGGTAGCGTTCGATCCAGCGCCGCGCCTCGCCGCCGAAGGGCACAAGGCGTTCCTTGTTGCCCTTGCCGAGCACGCGCAGCACGCCGTCGTTCAGGCTCATGTCGATCGCCTTCAGCGCCACCAGCTCGCTCACGCGCAGGCCGCTCGCGTACATCAGCTCCAGCATCGCGCGGTCGCGCAGGCCGAGCGGGCTCTCGACATCGGGCGCGGCCAGCAGGTCGTCGACCTGCTTCTCGGACAGCGTCTTGATCGCGCGCGGCATCTGGCGCGCGGGCATGAGGCGGATGCTCGGATCGGCCGTGATGCGGCGCTCGCGCAGCGCCCAGCGGTAGTAGCGCTTGAACACCGTGAGCCGCCGGTTCGCCGAGGTCGCCTTGCCCTTGGTGGACAGGCGCACGCCCATGTAGGCCTGCAGGTCGGTCTCGCGCGCGGCGTCCAGCCCCATGCCGCCCCGCTGCTCGCGCAACCACTGCGCGAACAGCGCGAGGTCGCGGCGGTAGGCGGCCAGCGTGTTCTTCGACAGCCCGTCCTCGAGCCAGAGGGCGTCGATGAAGGTGTCGATGTCGGCGGTGGGGGGAGCGGCGGCGGCCTCGGTCATGCGGTGCAAGATAACAAAAGAAAAAGCCGCCCGGAACGCGGGCGGCTTTTATTGGGAGCGAAGCCGGTCAGTCGAGCTTGAGGTTCTGCTTCTTCACGACCTGCTTGTACACGTCGAACTCGGCCTTGATCTGCGCGGCGAACTGGTCGGGCGTGTTGGCCACGATCAGCGAACCGGTGTCTTCGATGCGCTTCTTCACGGCCGGATCTTCCACCGCCTTCTTCACGCCGGCGTTGATCTTGTCGACCACTTCCTTCGGCAGGCCCTTGGGGCCGAGGATGCCGTAGTAGGCCATGCGGTTGACCGGCTCCAGGCCGACTTCCTTGAAGGTCGGCACGTTCGGCAGGCCGGCCACGCGCGTCGGCGCCGACACCACGATCGGCACCAGGCGGCCGCTCTGGATGAAGGGCATCGCCGAGGGCAGGTTGTCGAAGATGATCGGCACCTGGCCGGCCACCACGTCGTTCAGTGCCGGGCCCGCGCCGCGGTACGGGATGTGCGTGACGAAGGTGGTGGTCAGGCTCTTGTACAGCTCCATCAGCAGGTGGCCGATGCCGCCCGTGCCCGACGAGGCGTACGAATACTTGCCCGGATTCTTCTTCAGCTCGGCCACGAACTCGGCGTAGTTCTTGGCCGGGAAGCTCGGGTTCACCGCGATCACGTTCGGCGTGGCCGCGATGTTGATGATCGGCGTGAAGTCGGTGATCGGGTCGTACGGCGTCTTCGGGTTGATGGCCGGGTTGGCCGCCGTGCTCGACACCGTGGCCACGCCCAGCTTGTAGCCGTCGGCCGGTGCGCGCGCCGTTTCGGCCGCGCCCACGATGCCGCCGCCACCGGCGCGGTTGATCACCACCACCGGCTGGCCCAGCACCTTGCCCAGCGGGTCGGCGATCACGCGCGCCACGATGTCCGTCGTGCCGCCGGGTGCGAACGGCACGCTCAGTTCGACCGGCTTGGTGGGATAGCCCTGCGCGAAACTCTGGCCTGCCACTGTGACCAGCGCGGCAGCGCCCACGAACGCGCTCCATTGACGACGTTGCATCGATAACTCCTTGACTTGACGGAACCGGCCGGGGCGGCCGGAAAAAAGCGAAGCCCGGATGCTAGCGGGTCGGGGCTTTCCGTCATGCTGTGGAATACCCACGGTTGTGCCGGTTTATGCTCGAAGCGGTGAACTACGCGCAGCTGCTCTTCCCCGATTTCTCCCTCATCGCCATCGGCTGGCTTCTGTGCCGCTACACCGCGCTCGACCGCCGCGTGTGGGACCAGGTCGAGAGCCTGGTGTATTACTTTCTATTTCCCGTCCTGCTGTTCCATTCGATCGTGCGCAGCCCGCTCGACTTCGGTGCGACCTCGAGCCTGCTGACCGCGGGCGTGGGCGTCGGGCTGGCCGGCATCGCGATGGCCTATGCCCTGCCCTTCGTGCCGGGCCTGCGCACGCACATCGACCGGCACGACCACGCAGCGAGCGCACAGATCGCGTTCCGCTTCAACTCCTTCATCTGCCTGGCGCTGGCCGAGCGGCTGGCCGGGCCCGAAGGCCTGCTGCTGATCGCGGTGCTGATCGGCGTGTGCGTGCCGATGTTCAACATCGCGGCCGTGTGGCCGATGACACGGCATGCGCAGACGGGCTTCGTGCGGCAGCTGGTGCGCAATCCGCTGATCGTGGCGACGCTGGCGGGGCTGCTGGCCAATGTGCTGGGGCTCACGGTGCCTGGCTGGTTGACGCCGACGCTCACGCGGATCGGGGCTGCGTCGCTGGCGTTGGTG
>NZ_JBWKXQ010000052.1:0-48206 GCF_059423125.1 Variovorax sp. GW531-E2
CACCCGGCCCCTCCCCCGAGGCGCTCGAGCGCCTGCTGGCCGCCGGCCGCGACGGCGCCCTGCTGCGCATGAGCCTGGCGCTGGCGCACCAGCGGCGCGACGACGCGCCCACGGCGCTGATGCATGTCGAGAAGGCGCTGACCTTCGACCCCGAGTTCACCGCCGCGTGGCGGCTGCAGGGCCTGCTCGCGCTGGCGCTCGGCGACGCCGCGAAGGCCGAAGCCTCGTTCGCACAGGCGCTGGAGGTGGCGCAGCGGCGCGGGGAGCTTCAGCTGGTGAAGGAGCTCACCGTGCGGCTGCGGCGCCTGCGCACGCGGAAGCCGCCCGCCGACTGAACGGCCTCAGGCCGCCGCCGTCATCGCCAGCGGATTGAGCCCCGGCTCGCCGACGCGCGTGAGCGTGTTGCGGTCGGTGTGATGGAAGGGCTCGGCCTGGCCCAGGATCTGCATCACGGTGTCCTGGTCGTACGACCAGGTGCCGTCGGCGTTGATCTTCACCGTGATGTTCCACGCCACCGTGGTGAAGGCACGCTCCAGGAACGGGTTCGACACGATGCCGTTCACCAGGCTGCCGTGCTCGGCGCTGAGCGTGAACTCGGTGTCGCCGGGCTTCACGTGGCCGCTGGCCATGGCCACCTGTCCGCGCGGAATGGCCAGCGTGAGGAACACGGTGCTGGTGGCCGGCTCCCACAGCCAGTAGCCGACCTGGTCGTGGTACATCTTGGTGAGGCCGGGCTTGTGGATGTAGGTGTGATAGCGCAGGCCGTACAGCAGCTGCGGGCCATTGGTCTGCGCGTCGATGGGCTGCAGCTCGTAGTGCTCGACGTAGACCTGCGTCTTCGGGCCCTCTTTCTTCGGCTTGACGTCGACGCCCTTCATGCCCTCCCAGATGCCGGCCAGCGGCCGCAGCGGGCCCAGGTTGGCGAGCGTGTCAGGGTCGGCGGGGGGTTCGGTGTAGATGTCTTCGGGAGTGGTCATGGTGTCGATCGTGGGAGGGAAAACAGGACGAGGATGCTTCGATTCGGATTCTGCTTGAGTGCGGCGGCGGGTCGTGGTCAGAGCGTGTCCCAGACCTGCACGAGCCCGACGAGGTGCACCACGCCGTACACGAAGCACACGAGCGAGCTCCACACCCAGAAAGCGCTGAGGCGGCGCCGGTCGAACAGCCACATCGCGACGGCGACAAGGCCGCGCAGCAGGTACACGGCGGTGATGGCAGGCAGCACCAGCGCCTGCAGCGGCAGCGGCTGCAGCACGCCGGCGCCTGCCAGCGCGTAGGCGGCCCACACGCCCAGCATGCCGGCGATGACCAGCGTGACGGCCACGGGGTACAGGTGGCCCGCCTCGGCGCTCGCGGCCATGCGCTCGCCCGCGCCGAAGAAGCGGTACCAGGCCGGGCCGCCGAAGATGACGCAGATGTGCAAGAGCGCGGCGATGGCGCTCAGCACGGCACCGGCGATCAGAAAGAGGTTGGGGGTCACGCAGGCTTTCTCATGAGATCAGAGCAGCAGGTCGCGCGCGCGGACGGCCTCGCGCACCGGGCCGAACGCGCCGAAGCGCACGGGCAGGCCGCTGAGGGCTTCCACGCGCCGCACCCACTCGGGTGGGGCGGCGACGGGTTGCGGGTCGTACAAAGGTTGGGCGACTTCCAGCAGGCGGGTGAGCGCGTGCTGGTGGTCCAGGTCGGTCGCATCGCCGAGCGGCAGCGATGACAGCGTGTGCCCGTCGGCGCTGCGGTAGCCTGTGCACCAGCGCAGGTCCGCGTGCGCGAGCGCATCGAGGTGGCTGGCGAGCAGGCCGTCGAGCGACCCGGCAACGGCGAGCGCGTAGCGCAGCAGCACGGCGTCGGGATGGCCGCGGCGGAATGCGCCCTGCCAGCCGTCGTCCGCGTTGTGCGGCTCGGCCAACCGCGCATCGAGCGCGTGGTCGTGCGTGGGCAGCGGGCCGGCGCCGTGCCGCGTAAGGTGGCTGCGCAGCACGCCCAGGTGCTGCACGGGTGCGGCAATGCCCACGTCGCGCAGCACCGCCTCGACGGCAGCGGTGGAGACGGTGCTCCAGGTCGTGTGCGGATGAAAGCCACGCCACTCGTCGAGCAGCACGCCCTGCGCGCCTTCGAACAGCACCGTGCCGGCGCGCGCGAGCCGTTCGCCGATGGCGTCGGCGCTCGCGGGCGGCGACTGGCGCAGGCAGGGCTGCACGGCGTCGAGCCAGCGTTGTGCGAGCGAGGCGTCGGCGAGCACGGACAGCTCTTGCGCGGCCTCGGCCGACGAAGGCACCGCGTTCGCGAACTCGCGGTGCAGCGCGAGGCGCAAGGCCTCAAGTTTGTCGAGCGTGCGCGTGGGGTGCGCAAGGTCGCCGTAGCGCAGTGTCGTTTCAGGTACAGCGAGCGCCTGGCGCACGGTCTCGCCCACGCCGACGCCGCAGCTGCCGTGCGCAGCAGTGCCGCGTGCCCATTCGCGCAGGCGGCCAGCAGCCTGGTGGAACGGCGTGGTCACGCGGCAGCGCGCATCGACGAACAGGCGCGCGAAGGCGTCGGGTACGCCCGCGCGCTGAAGCACCTCGGCCTCGACGCGCAACGCCGTCGGGTGCACCACCACCGGGCTGGCGAGCACGGTCGCGACGCCGGCATGGAAGCTGCCCGCGCCGAACTGCGAGAAGGTGTGGTGGCGGCCGTCGGCCAGCACCACGTTGTGGCCGGCCTGCGCGCCGCCGTTGAAGCGCACCACGGTGTGCGCGCCCCAGGCGCCACACAGGAAATCGGTGAAGCGGCCCTTGCCGCAGTCGCCGAAACCGAGGCCGAGCAGCGAGACGTAGCGCGTCGAAGTCAACGGCAGGCCGTCAGCCGAAGAGCCGCTTCCACCACGAGCTGCGCGCCCCGTGACCGGCGGCCGGCGTGGCGCGGCGCGGTGCGGTCGGGTCGAGCAGCGCGGCGTAGCCGTCGAGCGCGTGCAGCACGCCGCCCACGCGTTCCTTGGCCATGCCGGTGGAGCTCATCACGCCGGCCAGCGCGTCGAGGCTGGGCACGGCCTTCTCGGTGAGCGCGACGATGCCGGCCGCCACCGCGCAGGCGTCGTCGGGCGAGTCCATGCAGATCACGTGATCGCCGAGCAGTTCGCGCCAGCGCGGCTCGCAGCGGCGGCGGCGTTGTGCGTCGGGGATCAGGAAGAACAGGTGCGTGGTCTCGGCCGCGGCGGCGATGACTTCCTCGATGGGAATGTCCTCGTCGAGCTTCTCGCCGATGAGCCCTTCGACCTGGTGGCGCGACACGGCCGGGTACGGCAGCTCGTCGCCCGTGACGAACAGGTAGCCGCGCTTCTTGCGTTTCACCCAGCAGTCCATGTCGGTGTGCTGCGCCATGACGTAGAAGGCCAGCTCGTAGCTTTCTTCGCCGCTGCCCCCACCGCCGCCTTCGAGGTAGCTCCAGGTGAGCCACTGGTCCATGAGGTTGGCGGTCGATTCGAACTGGCCCACCTGCAGCGGTGCCTGGTCGGAGGTGGCGTCGCCGATGGCCATGAACAGCAACTGGGGGTCGGCCACGCCGCAGTCGGTCAAGAGCTTCATGAAGGTGGGCAGCTCGCGCCGCGCCAGGGTCTGCGGGATGTCGCCCATCGAGCCGGTGACGTCGAGCGCGAACACGATGCCCAGCGAGTTCGGATGGTCGGCGTTGTCGCGCGACTCGCGCACCTTGAGCCCCTGCGGATTCATGAGCGCGTGCGTGGCGGTCTGCGTGAAGACCTCGCTGCCGGACTTGGCGGCGCGGTCGGCCACGATGGCCGCGTGGGCGGCGTGCGAGTAGTTTCCGTAACCCATGGACGTGCTCCTTCGTGAGGAAAAAGTGAAAGGCTGGCGGCTAGCCGGCCGGCGCGGGGTCGAAGTGAACGAAGCGCGGCGGCCCGAAGGCCTCGCGCGAGGCGACCGACAGCGCCTGCTCGATGCCCTGCGCGCCCAGGCGCTCGCAGGCGACGGCGTCGTCGCTGCACTCGCGCAGCAAGGCGGCCAGCGGCGCGGAAGTGGCGCTGTCGGACAGCAGCGCGCGCACGCTGCGCGCCGACGCCATCAGGTCGCGCCCGATGGCGCCGCCCGACACGTCCTGCCTGGCCTGCGACCAGCCGATGAGCAGCACGCCGTGGTCGCGCGGATGCACGAGCGCATGCGCGGGCGCGAGCGCGCGGTGCGTCCAGCCGGCGCCGTGCACGAAGGCCAGCACCTCGAGCATGCGCCGCCACAGCCAGACGGCATGGCGGGCATCGATGCCTTGCGGATTGGCCTGCTGCACTTCCTGCAGGCTGCCCCAGAAACCGGTCGGGTGGCGCAGCACGAGCGCCTGCCGTTCGCCGTCGCCCAGGCCTTGCGTCACGCCCAGGCCCAGCGGCTGCGGCAGCCGCCGCGTGAAGTAGGCCGCGCCGGGCACCGACAGGGCTTGCAGCGCCTGCAGCACGACGGCCTCGCGCGCCAGCACGGCGTTGCCGGCCTCCTCGCGCGCGAGCTTGATCGTCACGCGCTCGGGCACGGCGCCGAGCCGTTCGGCCAGCAGCACCTCGCTGTATTCGCCCTGGCCCAGCGGCGCGAGCACGCGGTAGTGCGCGCCGCGCCATTGCAGGAGGCGACCGGTGTCCGCGAGCTGCGCCGCGTTGGCACGGCGCCAGGCGGCGCGAAAGCTCTCGCGCTCGACGGTCTCGGTGCCGCGCGTGATGGTGGCGCCGCAGTAGCCGCAATTGACGGTGCGCCAGCGCGCCGCGCGCGGCAGCGGGGCCGAGCATTGGGGGCAACTCAGTGCAAGCAGCGACAGCATGGCCGCGCCCTCCTCTTCAGTCTTCTTGCGGCGCGGCTGGGTCCGGCGACGCCAGCACGCGGTCGATGCGGCGCCCTTCGAGCGCCACGACCTCGAAGCACCAGCCCGCGCAGTCGATGTGCTCGCCCACGGCGGGCAGGTGGCCCGACACGGACATGAGCAGGCCGGCCACGGTGTTGTAGCGGCCGCGCTCTTCATCGGGCAGCTCGCGGATGCCCAGGCGCGCGCGCAGTTCCGACACGGGCATGAGGCCGTCGAGCTCCCACATGCCGTCGGCGCGCTGGTGGGCCCAGGCGTCGGCCTGCATGCCGGGCTGCAGCTCGCCGGTGATGGCCTCGAGCAGGTCGCGCGGGGTCATGAGGCCCTGCACCACGCCGTACTCGTCGACCACGAACACCAGCCGGCCGGCGCGCGTGCGGAACTGCTCGAGCAGCTCCATGCCGGTGAGCGTCTCGGGCACGAACACGGCGGGCGTGGCCTCCTGGCCGAGCACGCCCTTGTGGGTGGAGCCCAGGCGCAGCAGGTGCGCCACGCTGATCACGCCGACCACGTCGTCCAGCGAGTTGCGGCACACGGGGTACCACGAGTGCACGAGGTTGAGCGCCGCGGCGTCCGCCACCTTCTGCAGCGCCTGCGCCACGGTGTTGGAGGCGTCGAGCCATTCGATGTCGGCGCGCGGGATCATGAGCGACGACAGGCGGCGGTCGTCCAGGTGGAACACGTTGCGCACCATCTGGTGCTCGTGCTGCTCGATCACGCCGGCGTCCACGCCTTCTTCGAGGCTGGCCGAGATTTCTTCTTCAGTGACCGAGCGCGCGGCGTTGGCGTCGATGCGCAGCAGCTTCAGCGTGGTGGCGGTGGCGCCGGCCAGCAGCCACACGAAGGGCTTGGCCGCCTTGGCCAGCCCGCGCATGGGACGCGACACGAAGCGCGCCACCGGCTCGGGGTACAGCTGGCCGATGCGCTTGGGCACCAGCTCGCCGAAGATGATGGTGAAGAAGGTGATGCAGGTCACCACCACCGCGGTCGACACGATGCTGGAGGTGCCGGCGCCCATGCCCAGGCCTTCCATCCACACGGCGAGCGGCGCCGCGAAGGCGGCCTCGCCCACGATGCCGCTGAGCATGCCGATGGAGGTGATGCCGATCTGCACGGTCGAGAGGAATTGCGTGGGCGATTCCATCAACTTCAGCGCAGCCTCCGCCCCGGTGTCCCCCGTTTCGGCCAAGGCCGCGAGGCGTGCGCGGCGGCTGGTGGAAAGGGCCATTTCGGACATTGCGAACACCGCATTGAGGGTGGTCAGCAAGGCCAGCAGGAAGACATCCATGAACGGGGGGAGAGAATGAGGGAATGTCACTTTACTGTATCGGCGACGTCCAGGGCTGCGATGTCCCCCTGGGCCGGCTGCTCGACAAGATCGATTTCTCTCCCAGCCGCGACACGCTCGTAGTGCTCGGCGACCTGGTCAACCGGGGCCCCGATTCGGCCGCGGTGCTGCGCCGCCTGCAGGGCTACGGCGCCTCGGCGCGTAGCCTGCTGGGTAACCACGACCTGCACCTGCTGGGCGTGGCGCACGGCGTGCGCAAAGGCGGCCGCAAGGACACGGTGGCCGGCCTGCTGGGCGCGCCCGACAGCGAGGCGATGCTCGACTGGCTGCGCCAGCAGCACATGGCGCTGCACCTGCAGGTCGGCGGCGGCGACCTGCTGATGGTGCATGCCGGCGTGCTGCCGCAGTGGACGGTGGGCGACACGCTGGCGCTGGCGTCGGAGGTCGAGTCGGTGCTTCGCGGCCCCGCGCTGGGCGACTTCCTGCACGAGATGTACGGCAACACGCCCGACCACTGGGACGACGCGCTCGCGGGCCACGCGCGGCTGCGCGTGATCGTGAACGCGCTCACGCGCCTGCGCTACTGCACACCCGAAGGCGTGATGGAGTTCGAGAGCAAGGACGGCGCCATTCCCGGCCCCGAGGGCTTCCTGCCGTGGTTCGACGTGCCGGGCCGCAAGACGGCCGCGGCCACCGTCGCCTTCGGCCACTGGTCGACGTTGGGCTGGCTTTCGCGGCCCGACCTGCTCTCGACCGACACCGGCTGCGTGTGGGGCGGCTGCCTCAGTGCGGTGCGCTTCGGCGCAACGCTGGACCAGCGCGAACTGATCCAGGTGAACTGCGAGCAGGCGCAGAAGCCCGGCAAGGGAGCCTGACGACTGCTGGCCCTGGCGGACTCAGAACCCGTGCGTCATCAGCGCGTAGACCGTCTGCACGCCGGTCACGTAGTTGCCCATGCGCAGGTTCTCGTTCGCCGCGTGCTGGTTGTTGTCGGCGTTCACCAGCGGAATGATCGCAAAGGGCACCTGCAGCACGCGCACGATTTCCGCCGTCGGCACGGTGCCGCCCATCATGCGGATGCGCACCGGCTCGGGCGTGGTGCCGAAGGTGTCGGTCAGCGCCTTGTAGGCCCACTGGCCGATGGGTGAATTGATCGGCGAGCCCGCCGCGTCGGCGCCCTCGCTGCGGTAGCTGAAGCTGGCGAGCTTGTCGTAGCGGGCGCGCTCCTCGTCGGTCGGCGCGCCCTTCACCAAGTGGTAGCCCTGCTTGACGATGTGCGCCTCGATGAGCTTGCCCAGGTAGGGCGCGTCGGAGTCGGGCGTGGTGCGCAGGTCCATCTCGGCCTCGGCCTTGTCGGGCACGATGTTCGCCACCTTGTCGCCCACGGCCGCCGAGGCCATGCCGCGCACGTTCAGCGAGGGGTACTGCATCGCCTCCTGGTAGTTGGTGCCGACCCTGTCGGTGCGGGCGATGCCCAGGCGGCGCTTGAGCGCGGCCTCGTCGTCGGGCACGGCGGCCATGATCTTGCGTTCGGCCTCGCCGATCTTCACGCGGTCGTAGTAGCCGGGCACGGTCACGCGCCCGGTGTCGTCCTTCATCGTGGCCAGCAGGCTGGCCAGGCGCTGCGCCGGGTTGGGCGCGTAGTTGCCGTAGTGCCCGCTGTGCAGCGGCACCTTGGCGCCGTACACGGTGAGCCGCGCATCGGCCGCGCCGCGGTTGCCGAACACCAGCGTGGGCCGGTTGGTCGCGTGCATGGGGCCGTCGTGGATCACGATGGCGTCGCTGCGCAGCAGCTCGCGGTGCGCCTGCATGACCTGGCTGATCGACGGCGAGCCTTTTTCTTCCTCGCTGTCGAGGATCACCTTCACGTTGACCGCTGGCTGGCCGCCGCCGGCCTTCAGCGCGTCGATGGCCGCCAGCAGCATCATGATCGGGCCCTTGTCGTCGGCCGAGGCCCGGCCGAACACGCGCCACTCGGGGTCCAGCGGGCCGCTGAAGAGCGGGGCCGCATCGATCTCTTCCCACTCGCCCTTGTCCGTCTTGCGCTTGAGCACGGGCGTCCACGGGCTCTTTTGCGCCCACTGCGCGGGGATCACCGGCTGGCCGTCGAGGTGCATGTAGAACAGCACCGTCTTGCGCGCCGGATCGCTGCCCGGGAACTCGGCGAAGAGCATCGGCTTGCCGCTGTTGGGCAGCTGCTTCGTCGTGAAGCCGCGCTTGCGGAAGGCCTGCTCCAGCCAGTCGACGTTCTTGCGGATGTCTTCCGGCACGGTGGCGTCGTTGGGCAGGGCCAGCAGCTCGAAGTACTCGCGGTAGGTGCCCTGCGCATGGCGCTCTGCCTGGGCCGGCGAGAGTTCGGCCGACTGCGCGAGGCCGTGGCCCAGCAGCAGGACGGCCGTGGGGAGCAGCGCCATCAGGCGGCGGGTGGCACGAGGGAAGCGAGGGGAAGGAGTGGGCATGGGTGACGGCGCAGAAGGGAGCAGGACGGGGAACCGGGAATCTGCGCAGCATAAAAAGCGGGCACCTTTTCAACAATTGCTATTTTCTTGAGCTACCTTTGCATTCCTTGCAAACCTCACACTCCCCCATGCCCAGCCGCCGCCTGCAGGAAACCTCGCTGCGCTACTTCCTCGAAGTGGCCCGCACGGGCTCGCTCACCGAGGCGGCCGCGCGGCTGAACGTCAGCATCTCGGCCATCAGCCGCCAGGTGGCCGCGCTCGAAACGCTGGTGGGCGCGCCGCTGTTCGAGCGCCGCCCACGCGGCATGGTGCCCAGCGCCGCGGGCGAGCTGCTGGCGGCGCACGCGCTGCGCGGCGCGCTGGAGGCCGAGCGCGTGCTGTCGGACATCCAGGCGCTGCAGGGGCCGCTGAGCGGTCGGGTGCGCATCGCCTGTTCCTCGGGCTTTGCCAACGAGTTCCTGCCGCGCACCATCGCGGCGTTCCGCGAACAGTACCCGGGCGTGCGCTTCCGGCTCGATGCCACCGGGCCGACGCAGGTGAGCGACGCCGTGCTGCTCGGCGAGGCGGACATCGGCCTGACCTACAGCCGCGCGGCGGTGCGCGGCATCCGGGTCGAGCACCGCCAGCCGGCGTCGGTGTTCGCGATCATGCGGCCTGACCATGCGCTGGCGAAGTCGCGCAGCGTGACGCTGGCGCAGATGCATCCCTTTCCCATCGCGCTGGGCAGCCCCGAGAACACGGTGCGCCAGCTGTTCGACGTCGGCTGCAGCAACCGCGGCCTCGTGTTCGAGCCCGTGCTGGTGAGCAACCGTTTCGAGGCGCTCGCCAACTTCGTGCTGCAGGGCGGCGGGCTGGCCATCACGGGCGAGATCACGGTGCGCGACCGCGTGCAGCGCGGCGAGCTGGTGGCGGCCGAGATCCGCGAGCCCGGCATGCGCGGGCGCTCGGTCGAGCTGCAGACGCTGGCCGATCGCACGCTGCCCGAGGTGGTGCGCACCTTCCTGGACTACCTGCGCGAGCAGTTGCCGCCGGCCGGTGGCACGCCCAGGGCACGCACGCGCAAGGCCGCCTGAGCTCAGCCGCGCGCGGGCCCGGCCCCCGGGAAGCTGATCACCCGGCGCTGCGTCGCGCCCGAGGGGCGCAGCAGCCCGCGCCGCGTGGCCTCGTGCACGGCCTGCGTGCGCGAATGGACCGACAGCTTGCGGTAGATGCTCTTGATCTGGCTGGCGACCGTGCTGTCGGAGCGGTGCAGCGCCTCGGCCACGCGCCGGTTGCTCCAGCCCTGGGCCACGAGCTCCAGCACCTTGAGTTCGCGCGGCGAGAGCAGGCCCTCGTCGCCGGCCTCTTCGTGCGTCCGGTCGAGCCCGTGCGCCGCCAGGGCCGCCTCCTCGATGTCGCACAGGATCTGCCGCGCCGTGCGCGCGGCCGCCCACACATCACCGCGCTCGACCGCCGTCATCAGTTGGGCCAGTTCCAGCTGGTTGGCCTGGGCAAAGAGCCGCGCCGCGGCGTTCGCGGCCACGGCGGGGCTCAAGGGCGGTGCGTCGTCCAGTTCCGAAATGGCACGCAGCTCGGCGCTTCCTTTGGACATGTCAATGCTCGCTCGGTCAATCAACGCTAGGGGAAAAAGTAAACCCGGCGTCCCTCTGCCACGAAATGCAATGCAAGGACGCCTCTCGCGAGCCTGAGGTCGCTTTGTAAACAGCCTTGACCTTCCGTCTCAGTTCTTGGGAGAATTTCGCAAAATCTGTGATTTTTTAACGCTTAGTTAGTACTATTTGGCGGGCATGGACCCTCCAGCCCCTTGGCGCCGCTCCGACCTCGCCCTATGACGCACAGCGCCGCCACGGCCCCCGAACGCCCCCTCTGTCCCCCGGGCGTGGCGCACAGCCATTTCGACGTGCACGCAGAGCCGCCCGACCGGCAGTTCCTGGCCTGGCGCGCACGCGTCGGCCATGTGATGGACGCTCTGCCCTCGCGCGACGCGCTCGAGCGCCCCTTCCACGCCGCGATCGACCGCTACGACGTGGGCGGCCTGGTCTTCACCGAATGCCGCTCCGACACGCTGGTGCTGGAGCGCTCGCTGGCCCGCGTGTCGACCGACAGCGTGCGCGACTTCGTGTTCCATGTGTTCGAGGAAGGCGGCGTCGACGACCTGCGGGTGCGGGCCACGCCGGGTGCACGCCGCAAGGGCGAACCGCCGCCCGCCCCCGCCGGCACGCCCACCATCCTCGCGCTGGACATGAACCAGCCGGTGCGCATGCGGCGCGACGACTGCCGCGTCCACACCTTCTTCGTGCCCGGCGCGCTGGTGCAGGAGAGCTTCCCCGACCCCGAGGCCCTGCACGGGCGCACGCTGGCCTGCACCACGCCGCTGGCGCGGCTGGCGGCCGGGCATGCGATCTCGCTGGCGCGCCACATCGGCGGCATGACGCCGGCGGCGGCCCAGAGTGCGGTGCGCACGGGCGCGCAGCTGGTGGTGTCGGCCTTCGGCAAGCAGGCCGGCTTCGACGGCAACGCGCGCGCGGCGGCACGCGCCGCCATGTTCGACCGGGTGCGCCGCCATGTGCAGACGCACCTGCACCGCGCCGACCTCACGCCCGAGAGTGTGCTGACCGCGCTGCAGCTGCCGCGCCCCACGCTGTACCGCATGTTCCAGCACGAAGGCGGGCTGGGCAGCTACATCCGCAGCCTGCGGCTGCGCCAGGCGGCGAGCGACCTGGCGCGCTACCCGCATGTGATGGTGACCGACATCGCCTACGGCGCGGGCTTTCGCAGCGCCTCGGACTTCAGCCGCGCCTTTCGCCGCGCCTACGGCATCGCGCCGCAGGACTTCCGCGTGCAGGCGCTCGAACGGCGGTTCTAGGCCGCCGTGCCGAAGCCCGTGTCGAACGTGCCCTTCACGTCGAGCGGCTGCTTGATGAGCCCCACCTGCCGGTAGAAATCGGCCGTGCCCTGCTGGTCGGCGATGACCTGTGCATCGATGGCCACCCACTGCTGCTGGCGGCGCTCGAACTGCAGCTTCGCCGCCTCGGGCGGAATGCCGATGATGCGTGCCAGCGTGGCCGAGAACGCATCGACGTTGCGGTACGACCAGCGCTGCGCCTTCACCACGCGCTGCAGAAAGTCCTGCAGCACCGGCCGCTTGGCGGCAATGGCGGCGTCGGTCGCGGCGAGGTAGCTCAGCCCCGGCAGCAGGCCGCGCCCGCTGACCAGCACGCGCGCATGGCGGCTGATTTCGGCCAGCGCGGTGTACGGCTCCCAGGTGGCCCAGGCATCGACCGAGCCTTGCGTGAGCGCGAGCTTGGCATCGGCCGGTGCGAGGAAGCGGATGTTCACGTCCTCGGGCTTCAAGCCGGCCGCGGTGATCGCCTTGAGCGTGACGTAGTGGCCGATGGAACCGCGGTTGGTGGCGACGCTCTTGCCCTTGAGCTCGGCGGCGCTCTTGAGCGGCGAGTCGGGCCGCACCAGCACCGCCGTGCCATACGCGTCCGAGCGGTTCGCGCCGATGGCCTTGACGCGCGTGCCGGCCGCGAGCGCGAAGATCAGCGGCGCATCGCCGATCGGGCCTGAATCGACCGCACCCGCGTTGAGCGCCTCGGCCAGCGGCGCGGCGGCCGGGAACTCCGACCACTGGATGTCGTAGCCCAGGCCCTCGAGCCCGCCCGCCGCTTCGAGCAGCGCGCGCAGCCCGCCCTTCTGGTCGCCGGCCTTGAGCACCGGTCGGCCCTGCGCACGCACGAAGGCGGGCAAGGTGGCGGTCGTGGCAGCGGCAAGGCCGCCGGCAAGCAGCTGGCGGCGCGATCGGTCGAGGTGTGAGGTCATGGGTTCGTTCTCCGTGGAAGCAGTGAAAAGGAAATCAGTGGATGAAGCCGCCCTTGACGAAGCGCACCGGCTCGGCGTCCATGCGCGCGATGAGCGCGCCCAGGCCATCGGGTGGCAGCACGGCGCCTTTCGCCGAGGCGGCCGGCGGGCTGTCGCTGCGGCACAGCAGGTCGTCGTCGGACCAGCCGGCCTGCCCCGGCTGGCCGCGCACGCGCAGCCAGCCGTCGCGGTCGGCGATGAGCTGCATGCCCGCAAGCTGCTCGGTGCCCGTGATGAGCGCCAGCGCCTCCCACGCGGCCGGTGAATCGGCCACGCAATCGGCGGTAACGCCCGCCGCCTTCGCCCCGGGCGGCAGCAACTGCACCGTCACCAGGCGCGGGTCTTCGCTGGGCGCGACGGCGCCGGCCACGACGCGCACGCGCTGCCCGCGCCAGTGCGCGAGCGACCGGGGCGCCAGCGCGCCGCAGCGCACCGCCATGTCGGGCAGGCCGACCGGCTGCGGCCAGTGGCCCAGCGCACGCAGGCTCTGGCCCGCGCCCTGCGCCTTCATGTAGTCGATGAGCGCCCAGGCATCGGCCGCGTCGAGCGGGCCGTCGAAGCCGGGCATGGTGGCGGTGCCGTGAAGCACGCGCCAGAGCAGGTCGCCATCGGCGCGGCGCCACAGCAGCGGGCCCGTGAGGTTCGGCGGCCACACGGCGAGCGAGGCGGCCAGCGGCCCTTCGCCCTTGCCGTCGGTGCCGTGGCAACTCACGCAGTGCTGCGCGTAGAGCACGCGGCCCTGCGCGATGGACGCGGCTGTGAAGCCAGTCGGCGACGCCTGGAAACTCGCCGGCGTCGCAGGCACGAGCACGACGTTCGCATGGGGCCAGGGCGCGGCGATCAGCAGCATCGGCACCAGCGCGAGCAGGTACCAGCGCGGGCGCCGCCAGAGCAACGCGATCAACAGCAGCAGCAAAGCAACGCCGACGCACGCCAGCGTCCACGCGAGGCTGCGCGCCTGCCCCAGGTCGATCAGCAGGTTCTCGCCCGACAGCCGGTGCGCCCACGGCCACGCCGGCTGGCCGTGCACCTGGCGCACGATGCCGAGCGCGTCGAGCACGCGCAGCAACTGCAACTGGGCGCCCTGGAGCAGGCCGATCAGCAGGTTGAGCCAATCGGCCTCGGGCTTGCTGTTCATGTCACCAGGTGGCGTCGAGCCCCAAGTGGCGCAGCGCCTCGTGACGAAGTTCGGCAAGACGCGCATGGCCCCGATGCCGCGGGTACGGCAGGTCGACCACGAGCTCCGCCGCGATGCGCGCCGGCCGGTCGCTCAGCACGATCACGCGGTTGGCGAGGAACAGCGCCTCTTCCACGTCGTGCGTCACCAGCAGCGCCGAGAAGCCCGCGCGCTGCCACAGGTTGACCAGCTCGCTCTGCATCGCGATGCGCGTGAGCGAGTCGAGCTTGCCCAGCGGCTCGTCGAGCACCAGCAGTTGCGGGTCGTTGACCAGCGCGCGCGCCAGCGCCACGCGCTGCGCCATGCCGCCCGAGAGCTGGTGCGGAAAGGCTTTCGCGAAGTCGGTGAGGCCGACGAGCTTCAGCGCTTCGTCGACGCGCCCGCGCTGCGCCTTGAGCACGCCGCGCGCCTGCAGGCCGAGCGCCACGTTGTCCCACACGCTGCGCCAGGGGTAGAGCGTCGGGTCCTGGAAGACGACGATGCGCGACGGGTCGGGCCGCGTGATGGGTGCGCCGTCTTGCGTGATGCGACCGGCGGTGGCGGGCTCCAGCCCGGCCACGAGGCGCAGCAGCGTCGACTTGCCGCAACCGCTCGGCCCGAGCAGCGCGACGAACTCGCCGGGCTTCACCGTGAGGTCGATGTCGTCGAGCACCTGCAGCGGACCCGCCGGCACATCGAACCAGTGGCTCACACCATGGATGTCGATCTGCGCGCCAGCCTGGCGCACACCCGCTTCGGCTTGCGCGGTGGCTACCATTTGACGGTCCCCTTCTGCCACGACAGCACGCGGTCGCGCACCTTGAACAGCAGCGTGATCAGGCCCGAGCACAGCAGCGCCATGACGATCAGCGCGGCGTACATGTTCGAGTACGAAGCCCAGCCCTGCGCCCACGACAGGTAGAAGCCGAGCCCGGCCTTCACGCCCATCATCTCGGCCGTCACCAGCACCGAGAACGCAGCACCCAGCCCCATGAACAGGCCCACGAACACCTGCGGCAGCGCGGCGGGAATCGCCACGCGAAGCACCAGGAAGCGCTCGCTCGCGCCCATGGTGCGCGCCACGTCGTAGTAGTTGCGGTTGACGCCCGCCACGCCCGACCACGTCAGCACCGCCACCGGAAAGCCCGTGGCCAGCGCGATGAGGAACACGGCCGCCGCGTAGCTCGACGGAAAGAAGAAGAACGCCAGCGGCAGCAGCGCCGAGGCCGGCACCGGCCCCACGAAGCGCAGCACCGGATGCACCCAGTAGCCCGCGATGCGCGACCAGCCGATGGTCACGCCCGTGAGAAAGCCCGCGAGTGCGCCCAGCACGAAGCCGTGGGCGAGCAGCCGCGCCGAATGGGCCAGGCTTTCGCCGAGGCGGCGCCAGTCGTCGATGTAGGTCTCGATGAGGCTCTGCGGCGGCGCGAAGAACGGCGTGGGCAGCAGCGCGAGCTTGGCCGTCGCGATCTCCCAGATCGCGAACAGGACCGGCAGCGCCACCAGCCACGGCCCGGCCGGGCGCAGCGTGCGCGCCACGCGGCCCGCGCGCGTGCCGAGCAGCGCCACGAGCAGCAGCACCGCACCGATGGCAATCGCCGCAATGCCGAATTCGTCGGTGTAGGCCCAGTCGCTGAAGCCCACGGCCTTGTTGGGCCAGTAGACGGTGAGCAGGCCCAGCGCGATCCAGCCCGCGCTCGCGAGCGCGCCGGTGCGCCAGAAGCCTTCGGCGGGACGTGCGAACACGGCGGCCGGCGCGGCCTTCTCGATGCCAGGGCGACGCCAACTGCCCGGCGCCGTCGGCGGTGCTTCCAGCACCCGATCGATGACGGCGCTCATGCCAGCGGATCGAAGGACACGTGCTCCGCGAAGCGCACCGGGTCGGTGGTCTTCTTGAGCACGCCGACGCCGCGGAAGTCGCGCGCGTAAAACTCCACCTCGTCGCGCAGCTTGCGGCCCAGCGGATGGTGGTTGTGCGTGAGCGTGCCCAGCAGCGCGCGCAGGTCTTCGACCGGCACCTTGGGCGAGTACTTGGCGAAGAGCTTGGCCGACTCGTTCGGGTTCTCGGCCACGTAGTCGGAGGCCTGCGCGATGGCGCGCACCAGCGAGGCGACGGTGGCCTTGTCCTTGCGCACCAGCTCGCCGCGCGCGCCGACGATGCAGCAGACCTTGTCCTTGTACTCGCCCGAGAGGTTGCTCGCGAGCTCGACGAAGGTGCCCTGGTTGCGCTTCTCGATCAGGTACACGTTCGGGTCGCCGTCGGCAATGGCGTGGATCTCGCCCTTCTTCACCGCGATGTCGAGCAGGTCGGCCGGGTACTGGCGCCAGGTCACGTCGCGGTCGGCGTCGATGCCGTTCTTGGCCAGCAGGATCGAGAAGAAGTTCTTGCCCGGGCTCGCGATGTCCGACACGCCGATGATCTTGCCCTTGAGGCTGGCCAGGCTGGTGGCGCCCGCGTCCTTGGCGCCCACGAGGCGCACGCAGCCGCCGTGCGAGCTGCCGACGATCTTGACGTCGAAGCCCGATTCGAGCGGCTTGAGCCAGCGGTGGATCATGCCCACGGCCGCGTCGGCCTTGGCGGTGGCGAGCGATTCGAGCAGCTGGTCGGTCGAGCCCGTGTAGTTGATGAGGTCCACCTGCAGGCCGTTGCGCTCGAAGTAGCCGCGCTCCTGCGCCACCACCACGGGCGAGAGGCAGAACGCGGCGGCGTTCCAGGCGAAGGTGAGCTTGCGCGCCTGCTGCGAGAAGGCCTGCGAGGCAATGAGGCCGCCCGAGGCGACCACGGCGGCGGCAGCGCCGGTGCGCAGCACACTGCGGCGGGAAAGGGATGCGTTCATCGGGGAAAGGCTCCAGGGGTTCGTCGTCGTCGTCAAAGCAGGAGTTCGGGTTCGGCCTCGACCAGCCCTTCGTACAGGCTGTCGAAGGAATGGATCGCGCCTTCGGGCCCGCCGATCTGGCCGTGCGTGTGGCGCGCGGTGGCCTCGTCGATCGGCTGCGGCGTGCCCGCCGCCTCGGCCAGCAATTGCGTGTGGCAGGCGTTGTCCAGCGCGATGTACCACCACGCGGCGGCCTCCACGGTAGGGCCGGCCGTCAGGATGCCGTGGTTCTTGAGGATCGCGCCCTTCTTGTCGCCCAGCGCGCGGGCGATGCGATCGCCCTCGCTGGTGTCGACCACCATGCCGGTGAAGTCGTCGAACAGCGCCACGTCGTCGTGGAACACGCAGGCGTCCTGCGTGAGCGTGTCGAGCTTGCGGCCCAGCGTGGACCAGGCCTTGCCGTAGGTCGAGTGCGTGTGGGCAGCGGCCACGATGTTCGGGTTGTGCTCGTGGATCGCGGCGTGGATCGCGAAGGCGGCCTTGTTGAGCGGCCGGTCGCCGACGACGGTCTCGCCTTTCGAATTGACCAGCAGCAGGTCGGACACCTTGATCCGCGAGAAGTGCACGCCCAGCGGGTTGACCCAGAAGTGGTCGGTCAGCTCGGGGTCGCGCGCCGTGATGTGGCCGGCCAGGCCCTGCGCAAAGCCGAAGCGCGCGAACAGGCGGAAGGCGCCCGCCAGGCGCTCCTGCCGGTGGCGGCGCTCGGCCTGCACGGTGGGGCGCGGCGGAATGGGGTCGAACCAGTGCTTCTGCTGCGGGTTCGCGTGCAGCTTCAGCGGCTGGGCCGCGTGGCGGTCGATCGACAGGACGGCGCTCATGGCTCAGGCCGCCTTGCGCTGCGACTGCAGGCGCTGCGCGACGAGTTCGCGCGTGCGCGGAATCAGCGCGCGGCCGTAGTCCGTCGCGTCTTCGAGCGGATCGAAGCCGCGGATCAGGAAGGTCGTCACCCCGAGGTCGTAGTAGTCGAGCAGCGCATCGGCCACCTGCTCGGGCGTGCCGACCAGCGCGGTGCTGTTGGAGCGCCCGCCGATCTCCTGCGCGACGGCGGTCCACAGGCGCTTGTCCAGGCGCGAGCCCTTCTCGGCCGCAGCCAGCAGGCGCTTGGCGCCTTCGCTTTGCTGCGGGCCGCCGCGGTTGTAGCCCTGCACCACGCGCAGGCGTTTCGTTTCGGCCAGGATGTTCTCGGCGCGCGCCCATGCGGCCTCTTCGGTGTCCGCCAGGATCGGGCGGAACGACACCGAGAAGCGCACGCTGCGCCCGTGCTTCGCGGCTTCGGCGCGCACGCGCGTCGTGAGTTCGCGCGCCTGGTCGAGCGATTCGCCCCACAGCGCGTACACGTCGGCGTACTTGCCCGCGACCGGGATCGCGGCCTCCGACGCGCCGCCGAAGTACACGGGCACGTGCGGCTTGCCGTGGCGCGTCTGCACCGGCTTCACTTCGGAAAACGCGTTCTGGAAGCGGTAGTGCGCGCCTTCGTGGTCAAAGGGCTTCTCTGCGGTCCACACCTTGTGCAGCACCTCGAGGTATTCGTCGGTGCGGGCATAGCGCTGGTCGTGGTCGAGCCAGTCGCCGTCGCGCTTCTGCTCTTCGTCGGAGCCGCCCGAGATGTAGTGCACGCCGAGCCGCCCGCCGCTGAACTGGTCGAGCGAAGCGAACTGGCGCGCCGCGAGCGTGGGCGCCACGAAGCCCGGGCGGTGCGCGAGCATGAAGTGGATGCGCTCGGTCACCGAGGCCGCGTAGGCCACGGTGAGCGTGGCGTCGGGGCTGGTGGAATGGTGCGGCACCAGCACGCGGTCGAAGCCGGCGTTCTCGTGCGCCTGCGCGAAGGCGCGCACGTAGTCGCGGTCGATGGCCGGGCCCTTGGCGGCGTGGATCTCCGAGACCTTCTGGCCCTGGATCATGCCGATGAATTCAACGTCGTTCTGGCTCATGGTGTCCTCGTGGATGCGGATGGAATGAAGGGGTCAGGCGGCAGGCAACCGCAGCAGGTTCTCGAAGCGGCGATCCCACAGCGGCTTCACGTCGGCGGGGCCGTCGAGCACGCCGATCTTCTGGAAGGTGTCGGCCACGTCCTGGTGGCTGCGCACCACGGCGTCGGTGACGGGGCCCAGGCTGTAGTCGCCGCTGCGGCCGTTGAACAGCTCGACCAGGTCGCCCACGGGCACGCGCGTCTCGGCCGACTGCGCGCGGGCATAGGCCAGGAAGTTGCCGTTGATCCAGGCGAACGCGCGCTGCAGGCGTTGCAGCAGGTCGCCCAGCGCCGCGCGGCGCAGCGTGTCGTCGAGCGCGCGCGGGTTGGCGTAGATGGGGAAGTTGCCCGACAGGTAGCCCACGCCGGTCTTGAGCGTGCGCGCGCCGTACTGGGTGCGCGCGAGCTGGCCGTTGTAGCCGTAGATGGCCCAGGCATCGAGGTCGCCGCGCGCAAAGGCCGAGAGCCCGTCGGCCGGCGTGAGGCTCACGGGCTGGATGTCGGCGAACGACAGGCCCGCCTCGGCCAGCTGCTTGGCCAGGTAGTAGTGCGAGGTGGTGGCGCGCACGTAGCCCACGCGCTTGCCCTTGAGGTCGGCGATGCTGCGGATCGGCGCGTCCTTGCGCGCCAGCGTGGCCTGGTTGTTGAGGTCTTCGTGCGTCACGGCCACGAGCCGCACGCTCGACTTCTGGCGCGCCGCGAACACCGGCGGAATCTCGCTGCCCGAGCCCAGGTCGAGCGCGTCGCCGTTGATGGCCTCGATGTGCAGCACACCGTTGTTGAGCTCGCGCCAGTCGATCTTGTAGGGCGTGTCGGCCTGGCCCGAGGCCGTGAGCAGCGGGCGCCACAGGCCCTTGTAGGTGCCCACGCGCAGCGTCACACCCGACAGGTCGCGCGAGGGCGCGGCGGCCTGCGCCACGCCCGAAGCCGCCACGCCCCATGCGGCGGCGGCCTGCAGCAGGCGGCGTCGGTCCAGCGGGAAATCGGGTGTCATGCCTTGTGTTCTTTCTTCTTCACTCACTCACGAGGAGAAGCGAGACCGTACCGAGACGGACCCCGAAAACGAACGCAGAAAAACGAATTTGGATATGCGCGATGCATCCTTCGCGCGCTGGCAGCGGGCCTTTACCGTGCGGGCACCATGAGTGCACTCCCCTTGCGCCGCGCGCCGGCCGTTCCCGAAACAGACACCCCGCCCTCCGTCGATCCCGCCGTGCTGGCCCGCCTGTCGGACCAGTTCGCGTCCACGGCCGAAGACCACGACCGCAGCGGCGCCTTTCCGCGCCAGAACTTCGAGGCGCTGCAGGCGCACGGCCTGGTCGGCCTCGTCGCGCCCGCCGCATACGGCGGCGGCGGTACCACGCTGGCCACGGCGCGCCGCGTGATCGCGGCGGTGGCGCGCGGCGAGCCCGCCACCGCGCTGATCCTCACCATGACCTACCTGCAGCACCAGGCGCTCGCGCGCCGCGAGAGCCGCTGGCCCGCGCACCTGCGCGAGCGCGTGGCACGCGATGCGGTGGCGCACGGCGCGCTCATCAACGCGCTGCGCGTGGAGCCCGCGCTGGGCTCGCCGGCACGCGGCGGCCTGCCCGGCACCGTGGCGCGGCGCACGCCCGAGGGCTGGCGCATCGACGGCCACAAGCTCTACACGACCGGCATCGAGGGCCTGTCGTGGCTGGCGGTCTGGGCGCGCACCGACGAGGCCGCGCCGCGCACCGGTGTGTTCCTGGTGCCGCGCGACGCGCCCGGCATCCGCGTGATCGCGAGCTGGGACCACCTGGGCCTGCGCGCCTCGGGCAGCCACGAGGTGGTGTTCGAAGACGTCGCCATTGCCGCCGACCACGCCGTCGACCTGCGCGCGCCCGCCGACTGGGCGCCCGGCGCCGGCAGCCAGACCGACATCGACGCCCATGCGGCGCAGCAGGCCTGGATGGTCGTGCTGCTGGGCAGCCTCTACGACGCCGTGGCGCGCGCCGCGCGCGACTGGCTGGTCGACTTCCTGAACCGGCGCGCGCCCGGCAGTCTCGGTGCGCCGCTGGCCAGCCTGCCGCGCGTGCAGGAGCAGGTGGGCGAGATCGAGGCGCTGCTGCGCACCAACCGCGTGCTGCTCGACGACGCGGCCGCCGCGGTCGACAGCGGCCACACGCCGCCCGCCACCGACAGCGGCCTGCTCAAGCACACCGTGACCACGCACGCCATCCGCGTGGTCGAGCTGGCGCTGCAGCTGAGCGGCAACCACGGCCTCACGCGACAGAACCCGCTCGAACGCCACTACCGCGACGTGCTGTGCAGCCGCATCCACACGCCGCAGAACGACGCGATCCTGGTCGCGGCGGGGCAGCGTGCATTGCAGGCAGCGGGAGGTGCGGCATGAGCGCGCTGCCAATTTCTCGCCGCAGCTGGCTCGCGCAAGGCGCTGCGTTGTCGCTGGCCGTGGCCGGCCCGCTGCGCGCCCTGGCGCAACCCCAGGCCACGCTGGTGCTCGGCGACCAGGCCGGCGGCCTGCGCTCGCTATTCGAGGCCTCCAAGGCCCTCGACGACGCGCCCTTTGCCTACCGCTGGGCCAACTTCCAGGGCGCCGCGCCGCTGTTCGAGGCGCAGCGCAGCGCCGCCGTCGACACCGCGATGGCCGGCGACCTGCCGGTGCTCGCGGCGGCCGTCGGCAAGACGCCGCTGAAGATCGTCGCCACGCGCGTGGGCAAGGCCGAGTCGCTGGGCATCGTGGTGCAGCCCGACTCACCGCTGCGCCGCGTGGCCGACCTGCGCGGCCAGACGGTGGTCGTGTCGTCGGCGCGCGGCAGCATCTCGCAGTACCAGCTCTACGGCGCGCTCGAAGAGGCCGGCGTGCGGCGCGACGAGGTCACGGTGAAGTTCGTGCTGCCCACCGACGCGGCCGCCGCGTTCGCGTCGAAGCAGATCGACGCCTGGGCCATCTTCGATCCCTACTACGCGATCGCGCTGCAGCAGGGCGGGCGCGTCCTGCGCGACGGGCGCGGCATCAACACGGCGCTGGGCTTCATCACCGCGAGCGAGCATTCGCTGGCCGATGCGGCCAAGCGCGCGGCCATCGTGCAGTTCCTCGAGCGGCTCGCCCGCGCGGGCGACTGGGCGCTGGCCAACCCCGAGGCCTATGCGCAGGCCTACAGCCAGCTCACGCGGCTGCCGATCGCCTCGGCGCGGCTCATCACGGCGCGCGCCTCGGTGGCGGGGCGGCCCGTGAGCGAGGCCGACATCGCCGCGCTGCAAACTGTGGCCGACCGCTCGGCGCGTGACGGTATCCTTCCCACACGCGTGGATGTGCGCGCGATCACCGACACCCAACTCTGGAAACGCCCCGCATGATTGCTCCGCTGCGCGATTTCGTCGGCGCCTTCGGCCGGCTGCTCGACAGCCGGCCCGACGAGCCGCGCATCCTGTCCGAAGGCGGCGCGCTGCTGCGCACGCTGGTGGCGCGCGACGACTGGCTGCCCGACGCCTTCGCCGTGGCCGACCCGACCTACTACCAGCAGTTCCTGCTGCACGCCGACAGCACCGAGCGCTTCTCGGTCGTGAGCTTCGTCTGGGGTCCGGGCCAGGCCACGCCGATCCACGACCACACGGTGTGGGGCCTCATCGGCATGCTGCGCGGCGCCGAGTACAGCCAGCCCTACGCGCTCGACGCCGACGGCACCGCGCGGCCCCGGGGCGAGCCGGTGCGGCTCGATGCGGGCCATGTCGAGGCCGTGTCGCCCACCGTGGGCGACCTGCACCGCGTGCACAACGCGCACGCCGACCGCGTGTCGATCAGCATCCACGTGTACGGCGCCAACATCGGCGCCGTGCGCCGCCACACCTACCCGGCCGAAGGCGGGCGCAAGCCCTTCGTCTCCGGCTACTCCAACACGCTGCTGCCCAACCTGTGGGACCGCTCCGCCGAACTCCGAAACACTGCCGCATGACGACGACAACGACCGCCTCCTTTCCCCTGTTGCCCTTCGCCGCGCTGCGCGAACGGCTGATCGCGCGCGAGGAGACCGCGCTGCTCGACCTGCGCGAGGAAGACCCGTTCGCGCAGGAGCACCCGCTGTGGGCCGCCAACCTGCCGCTGTCGCGCATCGAGATCGAAGCGTGGCGACGCATCCCGCGGCGCGACACCTTCATCGTGCTGTACGGCGCGCACGACGGTGTCGATCTCGCCCCTCTCGCGGCACGCACCTTCGCCGCGCTCGGCTACACCAACGTGCACCTGCTCGACGGCGGCCTTGAAGGCTGGCGCGCAGCGGGCGGCGAGCTGTTCCGCGACGTCAACGTGCCGAGCAAGTCCTTCGGCGAGCTGGTCGAGCACGAGCGGCACACGCCGTCGCTGTCGGCGCCCGAGGTGAAGGCGCTCATCGACAGCCGCGCCGACGTGGTCGTGCTCGACGCGCGCCGCTTCGACGAATACCAGACCATGAGCATCCCCTCGGCCACCAGCGTGCCGGGCGCGGAGCTGGTGCTGCGCGTGCGCGAGCTCGCGCCCGACCCGGCCACGCGCGTGATCGTGAACTGCGCGGGCCGCACGCGCAGCATCATCGGCACGCAGTCGCTCGTGAACGCGGGCATCCCGAACCCGGTCGCGGCGCTGCGCAACGGCACCATCGGCTGGAAGCTCGCGGGCCAGGTGCTCGACCACGGCGCGGGCCGGCAGGCACCGGCTGCAGTGTCTGAGGCGAACCGCGCGCAGGCGCAAACCGATGCGCGCCGCGTGGCCGACGCCGCGGGCGTGCACCGCATCGCCCTCGACGCACTCGGCACGCTCGAGGCCCCGGGCCGCACCGTGTACCGCTTCGACGTGCGCACGCCCGAGGAATACACCGCCGGCCACCTGCCCGGCTTCGCGAGCGCGCCCGGCGGGCAGCTCGTGCAGGAAACCGACCACCAGGTGCCGGTGCGCGGCGCACGCATCGTGCTGGCCGACGACGACGGCGTGCGCGCGTCGATGAGCGCCTCATGGCTCGCGCAGATGGGCTGGGAGGTGTACGTGCCCGATGCGGTGCCGCCAGCCGCCGCGCTCAGCGAAACCGGCACGCCGACGTCGGCCTACCCGCCCGTCGCGGCCACGGTCACCGAGATCGCGCCGCAGGCCTTGGCCGAGTTGCTGAAGCAGCAACCCACCACCGCCGTGATCGACGTGACCACGAGCGCCAACTACGTGAAGCGCCACATCCCCGGCGCCTGGTACGCGATCCGCGCGCAGCTCGCCCAGGCGCTCGACCGCCAGGCCCTTCCGTCCGCCCCGCGCTACGTGCTGACCTGCGGCAGCAGCCTGCTCGCGCGCTACGCCGCCGCGGACCTGCGCGCCCTGCTCGATGCGCGCGGCCAGCGCGACGTGGAAGTGCAGGTGCTCACGGGCGGCAACACCGCCTGGTTCGCCGCCGGGCTGCCGGCCGAGACCGGCGAGACCCGCCTGGCCACCGCCCGCACCGACCGCTACCGCCGACCCTACGAAGGCACCGACGCGCCCGCCGAGGCCATGCAGGGCTACCTGGACTGGGAGTTCGGGTTGGTGGAGCAGCTGGGGCGCGACGGCACGCATCACTTCCGCGTGGCCTGAGCGCGCAGAGCGCAGACGAAAAAAAGCCGGGCATGCCCGGCTTTTTTGCTTTCGCTGTCGCGCAGCCCCGGCTCAACCCGGCTCGGCCGCCTTGAACAGTGCCGCGACCTTGCGCTTGCTCTTGATGTTGCTCGAGATGCCGCGCGCGGGCGCGGCCTTGGCCGACGCTTCCCAGGCCGGCGCGGCTTCGCGCTCGCCGGACTCGTAGGGCTTGTCGAAGAACGGGTCGCGCGGCGCCGACGGCGCACGGTGCGGGCGGCCGCCACCGCTCATGCTGCGGCGGGTGTCGGCTTCGCGGCGTTCGCGCGGCTGGTCGAGCACGTCGCGTGCGTCGCCGGCTTCGCCTTCTTCACGCCAGTGGCGGCGTCCGTCGTTGATGCGGCCACGCGGGCGGTCTTCTTCGAACTCGACGGGTTCGAGCTCGATTTTCTTCTTGATCAGCTTCTCGATGTCGGCCACCAGGCGCGCATCGTTGCCGCCGCTGGCGAAGCTCACGGCCAGGCCCGAGGCGCCGGCACGGCCCGTGCGACCGATGCGGTGCACGTAGTCTTCGGCGTTGAACGGGATGTCGAAGTTGAAGACGGCGGGCACGTCCTTGATGTCGAGGCCGCGGGCCGCGACGTCGGTGCACACCAGCAGGTCGACTTCGCCGGCCTTGAACGAGGCGAGCGCCTTCAGGCGTTCGTCCTGGCTCTTGTCGCCGTGCAGTGCGGTGGTACGCAGACCGTCGCGCTCCAGCGAGCGTGCGAGGCGCGCGCAGCCGAGCTTGCTGTTGACGAACACGAAGGCCTGCGTAATGCCGCGCTGCTTGACGATCTGCTTGAGCGCACGGCGCTTGTCGTCGTCAGAGACGCTGTAGAAGTGCTGCTCGACGGTGGAGGCCGTTTCGTTCGGCCGTGCCACTTCGATGGTCACCGGGTTCTGCAGGTAGCTGCTGGCCAGCCGCTTGATCTCGGGCGAGAAGGTGGCCGAGAACAGCAGCGTGGTGCGCTGCTTGGGCAGGTAGCTCAGGATGCGCTGCAGGTCGGGCAGGAAACCGATGTCGAGCATGCGGTCGGCCTCGTCGAGCACGACGTATTCGACCTGGTTGAGCACCGCGTTCTTGGCCTCGATGTGATCGAGCAGACGGCCCGGCGTGGCCACGAGCACTTCGACGCCCTTCTTCAGCTCCAGCGTCTGGGGCTTCATGTCGATGCCGCCGAACACCACCGTGCTGCGCAGGTTGGTGTACTTGGCGTACAGCTTGACCTGTTGCGCGACCTGGTCGGCCAGCTCGCGCGTGGGCAGCAGCACCAGCGCACGCACCGGATGCCGCGCGGGCGAGGTGGAGGCGTTTTCGTGCTTGAGCATGCGCTGCAGCAAGGGCAGCGAGAACGCCGCCGTCTTGCCGGTGCCGGTCTGCGCGGCGCCCATCACGTCCTGGCCTGAAAGCACGACCGGAATGGCCTGTGCCTGGATGGGCGTCATGGTCTCGTAGCCCATTTCGGCCACGGCGCGGGCCAGCGGTTCTGCCAGCGAAAGATTGGAGAAGGACATTGTCATTGAGCCTTCTATTGTCGCACTGCCGCAAAAAACGGCAGTGACAACGAAACGACAACATCCGCGCAGGCCGAATTGCTATTTATTCAATAGCAAAGACCTCAATGAACTCGGGGCTCTCGGGAGACAATCTTTACAGATTGCGCGCGTTGAAGGTGTCGCAGGACTTCATTTCACCCGTCTGGTAGCCCGTGCCGAACCAGCGTTGGCGCTGTGCACTGGAGCCGTGGGTGAAGCTGTCGGGCACCACGGCGCGGCCTGCGGAACGCTGCAAAGCGTCGTCGCCGATCTTCTGCGCGGCGTTCATGGCGGCCTCGATGTCGCCCGGGTCAAGCCACTTCTTCGACTCCTGCGAGTGGTGCGCCCACACGCCCGCGAAGCAGTCGGCCTGCAGCTCGACGCGCACGCTGATGGCGTTGTTCTGCGACTGGCTCAGGCGCCCGCGCATGCCGTCGACCTTGGCGGTGATGCCGAGTTCGTCCTGCACGTGGTGGCCGACCTCGTGCGCGATGACGTACGCCTGCGCGAACTCGCCGGGCGCGCCGAGCTGGTTCTTGAGGGTGTCGTAGAACGCCAGGTCGATGTAGACCTTCTTGTCGCCCGGGCAGTAGAACGGCCCCATGGCCGATTGGCCGGTGCCGCAGGCCGTGGGCGTGGCGCCGCGGAACAGCACGAGCCGGGGCGCCTGGTAATTGCCGCCGCTCTTGCGGAAGAGATCGGTCCAGACCACCTCGGTGTTCTTCAGCACGGTGGAGACGAAGGCCGCCTCGCGGTCGCCGGTGGGCGGCTTGGGCGCGGGGCCTTGTTGCTGTTGCTGCACCTGGACCGGGTCGCCGCCGCCGCTGAGCAGGCTCAGCACGGTGAGCGGGTTGATGCCGAAGATCCAGCCAGCGATGAGCGCGACCGCGATGGTGCCGATGCCGATGCCGCGCCCACCGATGAAACCGCCGCCTCCGCCGCCACCCCCGCCGTCACGGCGGTCTTCGACGTTGTCGGATTGTTCGTTGCCTTCCCATCTCATCGCAGTCTCCTTGCCGGCTTGCTGAACGGCGTATTTGCCGGAACGTCGCAGGATGGTACTTGGCCCGGCCGCCCGGAACGTAACCGGCGGTCAGGATGCCTGTATCAGGCTGTCAGGTCTTGGGCAGCGTGACGCCGCGCTGGCCCTGGTACTTGCCGCCGCGGTCCTTGTAGCTGGTCTCGCAGACCTCGTCGCTCTCGAAGAACAGCACCTGCGCGCAGCCTTCGCCCGCGTAGATCTTGGCGGGCAGCGGCGTGGTGTTGCTGAACTCCAGCGTCACGTAGCCTTCCCATTCGGGCTCGAACGGGGTCACGTTGACGATGATGCCGCAGCGCGCGTAGGTGCTCTTGCCCAGGCAGATGGTCAGCACGTTGCGCGGGATGCGGAAGTACTCCACGGTGCGCGCCAGCGCGAAGCTGTTGGGCGGGATGATGCAGTAGTCGCCGTGCATGTCGACGAAGCTCTTCTCGTCGAAGTTCTTCGGGTCGACCACGGTGCTGTGGATGTTGGTGAAGACCTTGAACTCGGGCGCGCACCGGATGTCGTAGCCGTAGCTCGAGGTGCCGTAGCTGATGATCTTGTGGCCGTCGTTCTCGCGCACCTGGCCCGGTTCGAAGGGATCGATCATTCCTTCGTTCTCGGCCATGCGCCGGATCCATTTGTCGCTCTTGATGCTCATATGCGCTCGCTGATGCTGCTGCGGGGGAAATCGGGGCCGAATTGTGGCATGGGCGCCCTGCGCGCCCTCCCCCCGCCGGCGCCGCTCAGCCCGCCTGCGAAATCACCGTGCGCTCGACCAGCCGGTCGTCGCCCAGCACGATCATCGCGAACAGCAGCTCTTCGAGGTTGTTGGCCAGCGAGGTCTTGCGCGCCAGGAGCGGCGTGGCGGACGGGTTCAGCACCAGGAAGTCGGCCTCGCAGCCCGGCTGCAGGTTGCCGACCACGCCGTCGAGCCCCAGCGAGCGCGCGGCGCCGCCGGTGTGGTGCCACCACAGCCGCGAGGGCGCGATGCTCAGGCCGGTCTTGGTCTGCCCCTCGCGGCCCACGTAGTACGCGGCCAGCATGGTGTGGAAGGGGCTGAAGCTGGTGCCGCCGCCCACGTCGCTGGCCAGGCCGTAGGGTTGCTCGAGGCGGTCGGCCGCGCCGAAGTCGAAGAAGCCGCTGCCCAGGAACAGGTTGCTCGTGGGGCTCACGGCGGCGGCCGTCTTCGTCTCGTGCATGAGCGCACGGTCGGTGTCGTCTAGGTAGATGCAGTGGGCGTACACGGCGCGTTCGCGCAGCAGGCCGAAGTCGGCGTACACGTCCAGGTAGGAGCGCGACTTGGGGTACAGCTCGCGCGCCCACTTCACCTCGTCGCGGTTCTCGGCCACGTGCGACTGGATCCAGGTGTCGCCGTACTTCGCGGCCAACTCGCCGGCGCCGCGCATCTGCGCATCGGTGCTGGTGGGCGCGAAGCGCGGCGTGATGGCGTAACCCAGGCGATCGACGTTGTGCCACTTGCGGATCAGCGCCTCGGTGTCGACCAGGCTCTGCTCGGTGTCGTCGCGCACGCCGTCGGGCGAGTTGCGGTCCTGCAGCACCTTGCCGGTGATCATGCGCAGCTGGCGGCGCTGCGCGCTCTCGAAGAAGGCGTCGACCGAGGCGACGTGCGAGGTCGCGAAGGTCAGCGAGGTGGTCACGCCGTTGCGCAGCAGCTCGTCGAAGAACACGTCGGCCACCACGCGCGAATGCGCGGGGTCGGCGAACTTGCTTTCGGCCGGGAAGGTGTAGTTCTCGAGCCAGGGCAGCAGGCCGGCGGCGGGCGCGCCGATGATGTCGGTCTGCGGGTAATGCACGTGCATGTCCACGAAGCCCGGCGCCAGGATGCGGCCCGGCAGGTGGGTGGTGTGGGCGCCGGCATGGCGCTGCGACACGTCGGCATGGCTGCCGGCGTCGAGCACGCGCTGGCGGCCGGTGCTGTCGGGGGCGACGACCAGCAGGCCGTCCTCGTCGAAGACAGGCAGGCCGGCGGCGTCGAATCGCAGGAGGGAGGCGCGGTAGGCTTTTTTCATCGTGGATGCGGAGGGTAATCCAGCCCCGGACGGTGGGAATTGCCCTGCGCGTATGAGTGCTATACGCGCAACGCTCTCTTCAGGCGGGGCAAAAGGCCGCGCTCAGCGCGTCACCCGCCCCTGCACGCCCTCGGCCAGCCAGTTCATCTGCAGGATCTGCTCGTCGCTCAGCTGCACGCCCTTGGCGATCGCGACGCGGCCTTCGTTGTCGCGCACATCGGCCGCCGCCGCGCGGAACGGCTGCAGCTTGCCCGCCGCGATGTCCTTCTGCCGCGCCAGCACCTCTTCTTGCACGGCCTTGGGCACCTTGGTACCGAAGTCGCCGACGCGGATCATTCCTTCCTTCACGCCGCCCCAGAGGTTGCCGCTCTTCCAGGTGCCGTCGAGCACGGCCTTCGCGCGCTGCGTGTAGTAGCCACCCCACTGGTGCGTGACCGCGACGATCTGCGCGTCGGGCGCGATCTTGCGCATGTCGGAGTGGTAGGCCACGGCCATCTTGCCGCGCTCCTGCGCGGCGGCCATCACGGCGGTGGAGCCGGTGTGGAAGGCGAGCACGTCGGCGTTCTGGTTGAACAGCGCCATCGCAGCGTCGCGCTCCTTCGGCGGATCGAACCACTCGTTGAGCCACACCACGATCACCTTGGCCTTCGGGTTCACCGAGCGCATGCCGAGCGTGAAGGCGTTGATGCCCTGCAGCACCTCGGGAATCGGAAAGCCCGCGACGTAGCCGGCCACGTTGGTCTTCGTCATGCGCCCGGCCGCGATGCCCGCGAGGTAGCGGCCCTCGTAGTAGCGGGCGTTGGCGGTGGCGACGTTGGGCGCGGTCTTGTAGCCGGTGATCGATTCGAACTTCACGCCGGGAAAGTCCTTCGCGACCTTCAGCGTCGGCTCCATGTAGCCGAAGCTGGGCGTGAAGATCAGCTGGCTGCCCTGCTGCGCGAGGTCGCGGATCACGCGTTCGGCGTCGGCGCCCTCGGGCACGTTCTCGACGAAGACGGTGTTCACGCGGGGGCCCAGCGCGGCCTCGACGGCCTTGCGGCCTTCTTCATGCTGGCGCACCCAGCCGGCATCGGTGACCGGCGTGACGTAGACAAAGCCGACCTTCAGCGCGTCCTTGGCGGGAGGCGGCTTCGGCGGTGCGGTCTGGGACAGGGCGGGAGATAAAAAGCAAGCGGCTGCCAGCGCCAGAACGGCGCGGCCCGCGAGGTTTTTGTACATGGTGTTCCTCTACATGGCCCCGGAAAAGCAAAACCCCGCAGCAGGCCGGGACGCCCTGCTGCGGGGTGGAGATTTTAAGCGTCGGGGCTCAGCGAGCCCTGCTCGCCGCCCACAGCCACGCAGGCACAGGTGTCATGCCCGCGCCGCCGCATCCGCCCCGTTCGCCAGGTAGCGCGCGGCGGGAACCGTGCTCGACAACCGCCCCGACATCGCACGCCGCGCCGCGTCGAACGCATCCCACTCGGCGAGATCGGGCAACGCCGGAATCGTGACCTGCTCGCCCTGGTCGAGCCCCGCGAGGGCCGCGTCGACCATGTCTTGCGCGGTCATCACGATCTCCTTGGGCAGGTGCGCCATCGGCACGCCCGCGACGCCCCAGAACTCGGTGGCTGTCGCGCCGGGCAGCACCGCCTGCACGCGCACGCCCTTGTCCTTCAGCTCGTGCTGCAGCGACTGGCTCAGCGCCAGCACGAAGGCCTTGGTGCCGCCGTACACGCCGTTGAGCGTCTCGGGCGAGATCGCCACGATGGAGGCGATGTTCACCAGCGTGCCGGCACCACGTTCGACGAAACCGGGCACGGCCGCATAGGTGAGCCGCGTGAGCGCGCTCACGTTGAGCTCGATCATCTCCTCCATCTTGTCGATGTCCGAGCCGAGCAGCGGCGCGGCGGCGCCGAAGCCGGCGTTGTTCACCAGCAGGGTGATGTCGCCACGCGTGCGCAGCACGGACTCCACGGAGGCGATGTCCTTCCGGTCGGACAGGTCGGCCGGAAGAACCTCGACCTTGCGCCCGGTCTGGTCCGAGAGCTTCGCGGCCAGCGCGGCGAGGCGCTCGCGGTTGCGCGCCGCCAGGATCAGGTCGAAGCCGCGCCGCGCGAGACGGTCCGCATAGACGGCGCCGATGCCCGACGACGCGCCGGTGACGAGGGCCGTGCCCTTGTTCAGATTTGCTTGAGTTGCAGTCATGGAGTTTCCTTCGTCGCCACGGGTGTGTGGCCGTGGGGAGAAGTCTCTTCCTGCAAGGAGATGGCGTAAATGTCATATAAGCCACCTTTCAGGACATGCACTGCTCACGCCGCCGCAGCCTCCCGCCGGGCCACGCGTCGCACGCTCTGCGGCGGATGCCCCAGCGTGCGCAGGAAGGCGCGGCGCATGCGCTCGGGGTCGCCGAAGCCCGTCTCGCGCGCGACCACGCCGAGCGCGAGGCTGCCCTCGTCGATCAGCGCGCGTGCCGCCTCCACGCGCAGGTTCTCGACCGCGTGCGCCGGCGACTGCCCGGTCTCGGCCTTGAAGGCACGGCTGAACTGGCGCGGGCTGAGGTGCACGACCTCGGCCAGTTCTTCCACCGACAGCGTCTCGCGCAGGTTGGCGCGCGCATGCACCAGCGCCTTCTGGATGCGGTCCGACTTGGGCGCCAGCTCGAGCAGCGCGGAATGCTGCGACTGCCCGCCCGCGCGGCGGTGGTACACGACCAGCTTCCTCGCCGCGAACCGTGCCGCCTCCACGCCGAGGTCTTCCTCCACCAGTGCCAGCACGAGGTCGATGCCCGCCGTCATGCCGGCCGAGGTCCACACCGGCCCGTCGTTGATGAAGATGCGGTCGGGCTGCACCTTGACGGCGGGATGGCGCTTCTGCAGCTCGCCCGCAAAGGACCAGTGCGTGGTCGCCCGGCGTCCGTCGAGCAGGCCCGCGTCCGCCAGCCCGAAGGCGCCGGTGCAGATGCTGGTCACGCGGCGCGCGTTGCGCAGCCCCGCGCGCAGGAAGCGGCACATCTTCTCGGACGTGGGCGCGATGAAGAGCGCGCCGCTCATCACCAGCGTGTCGAACTTCCCCGTGCCGAAGCGCTTGCTGTCGGTGACCACGCCCGACGAGCTGGTCACGAGGCCGCCCTCTTCCGACAGCAGCTCGACCTGGTAGACCGGCTTGCCGGCATGGATGTTCGCGAGCTCGAACGCGGCAATGGCAGCGAGGTCGAGGATCTGGAAACCGGGGAAGACGAGCATGCCGATGCGTTTCATGGCCATGTCCTGAAAAGAGGGTTGTTCGAGATAGCAGACGCAAGGCTAGACCAACCCGTCCCACCGCGCCAGCGGGAGGGATACGGCCCGCGGCCTTCCCGCGCGGCGATGGGTGCCCCCACCAATCGGCAAGCGCCAGCCCGCGCGGGTCGTCCCACAATGGGCGTTCCCCACCATGACCAACCCGACGACAACGACAGCAGGCGCACCCACAGCCGAACCGGGCGCCCACGCACACTGGCAGCGCAACCTCGCCGTCTGCATGTTCGGCTCCTTCACGACCATCATCGCGATGACGCTGCTGCTGCCCTTCCTGCCGCTGTACGTCGAGCAGCTTGGTGTAAAGGACCACGCGGCCATCGTGCAGTGGTCCGGCGCGGCCTATGGCGCCACCTTCCTGAGCGCCGCGCTGGTCGCGCCGCTGTGGGGCCGGCTGGCCGACCGCTACGGGCGCAAGCCGATGCTGATCCGCGCGAGCCTTGGCATGGCGGTGGCGATGGCGCTGATCGGCCTGGCGGCCAACGTGTGGCAGCTCGTGGGTCTGCGGCTGCTGGCGGGGCTGCTCGGCGGGTACGCCTCGGGCTCGATGGTGCTGGTCGCCACGCAGACGCCCAAGGACCGCACGGGCTGGGCGCTGGGCACGATGTCGTCGGCCATCATGGCGGGCAACCTCGTGGGGCCACTGGTGGGTGGGGTGCTGCCGCCGCTGGTCGGCATCCGCAACACCTTCTTCGCGGCGGGCGCGATGATCTTCATCGCCTTTCTCGCCACGGCCTTTCTCATCCGTGAAGAGAAGAAGGCGCCTTCCGCATCGAAGCAACGCGGCACGTCCGACGACACCGGCTGGGCCGCCGTGCCCGACAAGCGCCCGCTGGTCGCGATGCTCTTCACCGGCATGCTGCTGATGCTGGCCAACATGTCGATCGAGCCGATCATCACGGTCTACGTCGCCACGCTGCTCGACGACCCGCAGCGCGTGACGATGATGGCCGGCCTCGTGATGTCGGCCGCCGCGCTCGGCAGCATCCTCTCGGCCTCGCGGCTGGGCAAGCTGGCCGACCGCGTGGGGCACTGGAACGTGATCGTCGGGTGCCTCGCGGTGTCGGCGCTGCTGCTGATTCCGCAGGCCTTCGTCACGTCGGGCTGGCAGCTGGTGGTGCTGCGCTTCCTGATGGGGCTGTCGCTCGGCGGGCTGCTGCCGTGTATTGCGAGCGTGATCCGCCACAACGTGCCCGAGCGCGTGGCCGGCAACATGCTGGGCTACTCGACGTCGGCGCAGTACGCGGGCCAGGTGGCAGGCCCGCTGCTGGGCGGCTTCGTGGGCGGGCACATCGGCATGCGCGCCGTGTTCCTCGGCACCTGCGTGCTCATGGCCGCAGGCGCCGGGTGGAACTGGCTCGCGCAGCGAGCCGCGTCCCGTACGTCGTCCACTACTCGCTGATCTACTCGCTGACGACGGCGCTGCGGTAGGCCGCGTCGCCCTTGATCTCCGCTTCGGAGAACGGCACCTTCAGCCACTGCCCCGCGCTGTAGGCCCGGGTGTAGTCGGCGTTGTGCGCCGAGGCCGGGTCGTCCGACAGCGAGAACGTCAGGAAGGTGTGCGCCTCGACGCCGCCCTCGGGGAAACGCACGATCTGCATGTAGCTGTTGCCGTTCGGGTTGCCGTCCATGGTGTAGCCGCCCTTGTCCAGACGATTCTCCGAGCACGCGATGGTGAAGTAGCCCGGGCCATGGCAGCCGCCGTACAGCGGGATCTTCTGGCCGCCGCGCGTGGCGAACAGGTAGTCGCCGCGCTGCGCATCGAGTGCGAAGCCGCTGGCCTCCACGCGCGCGACGGCCGCGCCGAAAGCCTGCTGCAGGGCACTCGCGGCGCCGGCCTTCAGGTCGCGCGGCGTGTGGATCGGATCGCTCGCGCTGAACGGCACGTTGTAGAGCGTGGCCGCGGATTGCAGCGACGCGCGGTTCCAGAACTCGTCCCAGATGTGTGCACCGCGCGCGCCGAGCGTGCCCGTGTTGTTCCAGGCCCTGAGCACCGCGCAGGCCGGGCCGGTGTCCACGTCGCGCCCGATGGCGGCGCCGCCTTGCGGATCGGTCGCCACGTTGATCGTCGGCGTCGCGCACACCATGGCCAGCGCCTGGTCCTTGAACAGTTCAGCCGTCAGCACGCGGCTGTTGAGCACCATCTGCTTGACGGTCTCGGGCGTGGCCGCCTTGCCGGCGTAGCTGTCGGTGCCGTCGATGCGCGCCTGCGCCATCAGGTTGCCCAGGCGCGTGCGGAAGCTCACGGCCTCCGTGCCCGCGGGCCCCATGATGGCCGGGTAGCCGGTCATCGGCGCCTTCGGGTTCGCGAGCCAGTAGCTGTCGTTCGAGTTCTCGACGTAGTCGTCGCGCAGCAGGCTCGGCAAGCGAGCCGCGCCGATGGCGCCCTTCTGCGCCGAGTCGGCATCGGTCTGCCAGTCGCATTCGCTCTTCGAGCCGTCGAAGAAGGGCACGCGCGGCAGCGAGGCGCCGGCCGCCGCGCCCAGCGGCGTCGTGCAGCTGGCCACCTGGGCGGGCGACACGTTGGGAATCGCGCCGATGTCCGCATACCAGGCCTTGGCCGCGCCGCGGCCCACGGCCACGGTGTTGACCCACGGAATGGCCGCTTCCTCGCGCTGGATGGCGATGAACTCGTCCAGCGACTTGGCCTGGTTCCAGCGCAGCCAGTTCTTGAAGGTGCGGTAGTTCTCGCCGTTGATGTCGCGGATCGCGAAGGCCGTGGTCTGGCTCCAGGCGAACGGCGCACCGAAGGTCGTGAGGTTGACCATCGGCCCGTACTCCGACTTGTAGAGCGTGCGCGTCACCGGCGCCACGCTGCCGTCGGTCTGCTTCACGTTGACGGTGATGTTGAGCGCCTGCATCTTCACGGGCTTGCCGTCGCGCATGTAGCTGGTCGGGTCGCCCGCCGCGAGCTTCAGTTCGTAGAAGCCGAAGCGGCGCGCGGTCGACACCGTGTGGCTCCACGCGATGTTGTCGTTGAAGCCGATGAGGATCACCGGAATGCCGAGGAACGAGGTGCCGCTGATGTTGAGCTGGCCCGGAATCGTGAGTTGCGCCTGGTAGAAGCGGTCCGGCCCGCGCCAGTACCAGTGCGGGTTGCCGAAGAGCAGCGGGCTGCTGTCACCGGTGGCGGCGGTGCCGAAGCCGATCATGTTGCTGCCCACGCCCTCCTTGCCGCCGACCTGCAGCTCGGGCACGTTGACGAGCGCCGCCACCTGCAGCGAGGCCTTCTTCGCGCCGCCGCGCGCAGCCATCTTGGTGGGCGCCGCCGGTGCGGGTGCGATCGCATTGGCGATGTTCGCCAGGAAGTTGCTGTAGCCGCCCGCGAGGTTGGCCGCGTACATGCGGCGGTAGATGTCCTCGGCCGTGATGGGCTTCACCCAGGCTTCGTTGCGGCAGGCCTGGTGCGCCGTGCCGCCGGCCTTCACGTCGCGCACGTAGCGGTTGTAGCCAGCGGCGAAGCCCTCGACCAGCTGCTTCAGGTTGTCGGGCTGGGCCGCGATCATCTTCGCGAGCACGTCGGCCGAGATCACCTGCTTGTGGAAGAAGTCGGAGTCGATGTTCTTCGGCCGCGCGATGGTGCTGCTGGCCACGAGCTGCGCATCGCCGCCGAGGTACTGCGAACGCTCGCCGCGGTAGGTGAGGAAGGAGTCGGCCATCGTGCACAGGTCGTCTTCCGCCTGCGCAAAACCGTAGCCGTAGCCCACGCCGGGCCAGTTGTCGGCCTTGATGTGCGGCACGCCCAGGGCGGTGCGGCGGATCTCGGCCTTGTAGCTGCCTTCGGCCGGCGGGTTGGTGGGCGGGTTGCCGCCGATGGGAAAGAACGGGAACCCGTTGCCGCCTCCACCACCGCCACCGCAGGCGGTGAGCGTGGTCGCTGTGACCAACGCGAGCAGGGACAGCGGCATGGCGCCGCGCGAGGATGTCTGTCTCATGGATGTCTCCGGTTGATGCTCTCTTGATGGAGCACCGCCAGCTTAGGCAGGCAGGCCGGCTGCGGCTTGAACGCAGCCGCTGTCCTGCGCCGCGCCTGAAGACCTTCGAAGGCGCCTCAGTGCGCGAGGCCACGCCCCCACGCGTGCGAGGCCTGCTCGTCGGCCGTCACGCGCACCTGGTTCGACAGGAAGGACGGCGACAGGCCGAAGTAGCGCTGGAAGGTGCGGCTCATGTGCGCCGCGTCGGTGAAGCCGCTGGCCAGCGCCACGTCGGTCAGCGGGCGGCGCGCGGTGAACTGCTGCACCGTGCGGCGCACCTTGGTCCACAGCGCATAGCGCTTGATCGACACGCCCACCTGCTGCGCGAACAGGTGCGTGAGCCGGTCGGGCGAGAGAAAGGCCAGCGCCGACAGCTCGCGCAGCGGGATCTGCCCCGCATGCGTGCGGATGGCCTGCAGCACGCGCTCGATGCGCGGGTCGATGGCGGCCTCGATCTCGGGGCACTCGGTGATCGCGGTGACCAGCCTGGAGCTCAGCACCTGCAGGCGCCGGTCGGACAGCGCGCCGTGCTGTGCCGGTTCGAAGTCGTCGCGCGCGCGGCCGAAGCGGCGCGCGTCGATCGGCTGGATGCCGTGGCCGCCCATGTGCCGCGCGAGCATTCGGTAGGCGCTGGAGGCCGGGTCGAGGTTGAGCGACAGCAGCCCGCAGCCGTCGACGTCGAGCCGGCGCGACACGTGCGGCCCCACCAGCGCTGCGGTGCAGCGCACGCGCGTGCCGTCGACCGCCTCCAGCGTGAAGGGGTGGCCGCTGACCGAGGCCAGCAGCGTGGCCGACGAACGGGCCGTGAGCCCCGACTGGATCGCCGGCGTGATGTAGAGGAACCTGTCGTCCCACAGGTGCAGGGAGTTGTGCCGCGTGGTGGTCATGCCGTCTCGCTTGGGTCTTGTCTCTTGTACTTGTCTCCAGCGGCGGATTCTCACGCATCGCGGCGGCGGCCCGCGCAAGGGCCTGCGCTCAGCGGGGTTGCACGGTCTCGAGCTGCAGATGCTGGCGCACGGCCTCCAGCAGCAGCGTGGCCAGCCGGCTCGCCGGCGCCTCGGCGTGGTCCTGCGCGCGGTACAGCACGAGCGAGATCTGCGGCAGCGCCGGCAGCGAGAGCACCGCGCGGTCGAGCGCGCGCACATGCGCAGGCAAGCCGAACGGCGTGCGCACGGTCAGGCCCAGCCCGGCCGAGGTCGCGGCCCACAGCGCCGCCAGGCTGGCGCTGCCGAAGGCACGGCGCCACGGCAGGCCGGCGCGGTCGAGCGCGGTGATGACGATCTCGCGCAGCGGGCACGGGGCGTCCAGCATGATGAGCGGCAGCGGCTCCTTGCTCTTGACCGCGCGAACGCCCGCGCGGTGCTCGCGCTCGGTCCACCAGGGCGCATCGACGCGTTCGGGCGCCGTGGGGCCGATCCACAGCAGCGGCATCCGCGCCACGCGCTCGGCATGCGGCGACAGCGGCTGGTCGCCCGCGTCCCACGCCAGCGCCAGGTCGAGCTGGCCCAGCTCGAGCCGCTCGCGCAGCTCGCCGCTGCGCGCCACGCAGGCCTCGATGCGCACCTTGGGATGGGCACGCGCGAAGCGGCCGAGCACGGCCGGCAACAGCGTCTCGCCGAAGTCTTCCTGCAGGCCCAGCCGCACCCAGCCCTGCAGGTCGGCGCCACGCAGGGCGGCGCTGGCCTCGTCGTTGAGCTCGAGCATGCGGTGCGCGTAGGCCAGCAGCGTCTCGCCGGCATCGGTGAGCGCCAGGCCGCGGCCCTCCTTGCGGAACAGCACGGTGCCGGCCTGCGACTCCAGCTTCTTGAGCTGCGCGCTCACGGCCGAGGTCGAGCGGCCCAGCTTGTCAGCCGCGCGCGCGTAGCTGCCGAGGGCCATGCCGGTGGAGAAGGTGCGCAGCACGTCGAGATCGAACATCACCTGGGTCATCGCGGGTCCTTGCATGAGGCTTCTCGATCATCCTGAATTTCAGGACGATCCGCTCATTATTTTCTGATTTTCAAAACCTTTGCAGCGGCCGACACTGCGCTGCAACATGACCCAATCGCCCTCCTCCCCTCCGTTGTCGCCCCGCCACCGCTGGAAGGTGCTCGCCGCCGGCGTGGCCGCCAACGCGGCCTTCTCGGTCGCCTTCAGCGGCATCCCGATGACCGCAGTGCTCATGCGCACCGGCTACCAGCTCGACAACGCCGCGCTCGGCCTGGTGCTCGGCCTCATGGGCCTGGGCATTGCCGTGAGCGAGCTGCCCTGGGGCCTGCTGACCGACCGCTGGGGCGACCGCCCCGTGCTGCTGGCCGGGCTGGGCAGCACGGCGATCGCGCTGGTCGCGATGGCGCTGTGGGCCGCGCCGGGCGCCGGCCACGTGCCGGGCCTCGGCGTGCTGGGCGCGGGGCTGCTGCTGGTGGGCCTGCTCGGCGGCAGCGTGAACGGCGCCAGCGGGCGCGCGGTGATGACCTGGTTCGACGCCGGCGAGCGCGGCCTGGCCATGAGCATCCGCCAGACCGCCGTGCCGATGGGCGGCGGCATCGGCGCACTGGTGCTGCCCTTCGTGGCGCTGCACTTCGGCTTTGCCGCGCTGTACGGTCTGCTGGCGCTGCTGTGCGCGCTGAGCGCGGCGATGAGCTGGGCCTGGGTGCACGAGCCGCCCGTGGCGCCCCGCCATGCGAACGTGGAAGCGTCGGCGCCGAAGACCGGCCCGCTGCGCGATGTGCGCGTGTGGCGCATCGTGGCCGGCATCGGCATCCTGTGCGCGCCACAGTTCGCGGTGCTGTCCTTCGGCACGGTGTTCCTGCACGACTTCGGCCACGTGGGCCTGGGCACGATCACCGCGGCCATGGTCTTCGTGCAGGTGGGCGCGATGGCGATGCGCGTGTGGAGCGGCCGCTGGACCGACCGCCGGCGCAACCGTCCGGCTTACCTGCGGGCCTGCAGCGCGCTCAGTGTGGTGCTGTTCGCGGGCCTGGCCGCGCTGGTGATGGCGGCGGGCACCGAGGCGCCCTCCGCGCCGCTGCGCCTGGCGCTGATCGCGCTGCTGGCCGTGAGCGGCGTGTGCGTGTCGGCCTGGCACGGCGTGGCGTACACCGAGCTGGCCACGCTGGCCGGTGCGGCGCGCGCCGGCACCGCGCTGGGCATGGCGAACACCAGCGTGTTCCTCTTGTGCTTCGTCACGCCCTTCTCGATTCCGCACCTGCTGGCGCTGCAGGGTTGGCCGGTCGTGTGGCTGGCGGCCAGCGCCTGTGCGCTGGTGGCGATGCCGCTGCTCGTGCCGCGCCGCAACGCCGGTCCCGGCGCCTGCGCGGCAGAGCTGGCTCAGAAGGTCGCGAAGACGGCGTTGAGCCGGTCGACGTAGGCGCGCTTGGCGGCCGCGTCGATGAAGCTGCCCTCGAAGCTGTTGGCCGCGAGCTGCCAGGCCTGCTGCACGCCCAGGCCGGTGGCGGCGAAGGTCTGCGTGAAGTTCTGGTTCATGTAGCCGCCGAAGTAGGCCGGGTCGTCCGAGTTGACGGTGGCGACCAGCCCCGCGTCGAGCAGCGCGCCCAGGTTGTGCTGCGACAGGTCGGGGAACACGCACAGCTTGAGGTTCGACAGCGGGCACACGGTGAGCGGAATGCGGTCCTGCGCCAGCCGCTTCATCAGCGCCGGGTCTTTGGCGCTTTGCACGCCGTGGTCGACGCGCTCGACCTTCAGCACGTCGAGCGCGCTCCACACATAGGCTGGCGGGCCCTCTTCGCCCGCGTGCGCGACGAGGTGGAAGCCCAGCTCGCGGCAGCGCGCGAACACGCGCGCGAACTTCTCGGGCGGGTGGCCGACCTCGCTCGAGTCGAGCCCCACGCCGATGAACTTGTCGCGGTACGGCAGCGCCTGCTCGAGCGTCTCGAAGGCTTCTTCCTCGCTCAGGTGGCGCAGGAAGCACAGGATGAGCGAGGCGCTCACGCCCAGCTTCGGCAGCGCATCGACGCAGGCGCGGTGCAGGCCGTTGACCACCGTCTCCATCGACACGCCGCGCGCCGTGTGCGTCTGCGGGTCGAAGAACATCTCGGTGTGCACCACCTGGTCGGCCGCGGCGCGCTCCAGGTAGGCCCAGGCCATGTCGTAGAAGTCCTGCTCCTTGAGCAGCACGCTGGCGCCGGCGTAGTAGATGTCGAGAAAGGTCTGCAGGTTGGTGAAGGCGTAGGCCTTGCGCAGGTCTTCCACGCTGGCATACGGAATCGAGACACCGTTTCGCTGCGCGAGCGCGAAGATCAGCTCGGGCTCGAGCGAGCCTTCGATGTGCATGTGCAGCTCGGCCTTGGGCATGGCGCGCAACAGCTCGGGCAGGCGTTCGGCGGGAATGCGCTGCGCGAAGCTGGGGTCGAAGAGGGGGCGGCTGGAATCGGTCATGGGGCGTGGGAAATCGACGTTGTGATCGCGCACAGCATAAGGGCAGACACCCTGCGCGGCATCCCCGAAAACGTATACGCTGCCAGCCCCATTTCCCCCAAACTGATCTGGGTCAAATCGGGCCATGGCGGATGCGCTAGGCTTGGACCCCGGCAGGCCCGGCATCGGGCGTGTTCCCTCCAATCCGCGCGCAGCGTGCATTCGTGCCCCTGGCGCCGTCCTTGATCGACTCGCATGACCCTACAAAACGCCTTCACCCGCGAAGACCTGCTGCGCTGCAGCCGCGGCGAACTGTTCGGCCCCGGCAACGCACAGCTGCCCGCCCCGAACATGCTGATGGTGGACCGCATCACCCACATCAGCGCCGAGGGCGGTACCTACGGCAAGGGCGAACTCACGGCCGAACTCGACATCACGCCCGACCTGTGGTTTTTCGCCTGCCACTTCGAAGGCGACCCGGTCATGCCCGGCTGCCTGGGCCTGGACGCCATGTGGCAGCTGGTGGGCTTTTTCCTCGGCTGGCAGGGCCTGCCGGGCCGCGGCCGGGCCCTGGGCTCGGGCGAAGTGAAGTTCACGGGCCAGGTCCTGCCGACCGCCAAGCTCGTCACCTACAGCATCCAGATCAAGCGCGTGCTCAAGGGCAAGCTGAACCTGGCCATCGCCGACGGCTCGGTGAGCGTCGACGGCCGCCAGATCTACACCGCCGAGGGCCTGCGGGTCGGCGTGTTCACTTCCACCGACAACTTCTGAGGGTTTCGCCATGCGACGCGTCGTCATCACCGGTCTGGGCATCGTTTCGTGCCTGGGCAACGACAAGGAGACCGTCTCCGCCAACCTGCGCGCCAGCCGCCCCGGCATCCGGTTCCAGCCGGCCTACGCCGAAATGGGCCTGCGCAGCCAGGTCGCCGGCTCCATCGACCTTCCCCTCGAAGACCTCATCGACCGCAAGCTCTATCGCTTCGTCGGCCACGCCGCGGCCTACGCCTACCTGGCCATGAAGGACGCCATTGCCGATGCCGGCCTGACCGAGGAGCAGGTGTCGAACCCGCGCACCGGCCTCATCGCCGGCTCGGGCGGCGCCTCCACGCTGAACCAGATGGAAGCGCTCGACCTGCTGCGTGAAAAGGGCGTCAAGCGCGTCGGCCCCTACCGCGTGACGCGGACCATGAGCAGCACCGTGTCCGCATGCCTGGCCACGCCCTTCAAGATCAAGGGCCTGAACTACTCCATCGCCTCGGCCTGCGCCACCAGCGCGCACTGCATCGGCAACGCCATGGAGCAGATCCAGATGGGCAAGCAGGACATCGTGTTCGCCGGCGGCGGCGAGGAAGAACACTGGACCCAGTCGTTCCTGTTCGACGCCATGGGTGCGCTGTCCACCAAGTACAACGACACGCCCGAGAAGGCCTCGCGCGCCTATGACGCCGAGCGCGACGGCTTCGTCATCGCCGGCGGCGGCGGCATGGTCGTGGTCGAGTCGCTCGACCACGCACTGGCACGCGGCGCAAAAATCTACGCCGAAATCGTCGGCTACGGCGCCACCTCCGACGGCTACGACATGGTCGCGCCCAGCGGCGAAGGCGCCGTGCGCTGCATGCAGATGGCGCTGTCGACCGTCGACACGCCCATCGACTACCTGAACACCCACGGCACCTCCACACCCGTCGGCGACGTCATGGAAATGAAGGGCGTGCGCGAAGTCTTCGGCGACAAGGCGCCGGCCATCAGCTCCACCAAGAGCCTGTCGGGCCACTCGCTGGGCGCCGCCGGCGTGCACGAGGCGATCTACTGCCTGCTGATGATGGAAGGCCACTTCATGGCCGGCTCGGCCAACATCGAGGCGCTCGACCCCGAAGTGGCCGACATGCCCATCCTCACTGCCACGCGCGAGAACGCCACGGTCGACACCGTGATGAGCAACAGCTTCGGCTTCGGCGGCACCAACGCCACGCTGGTGCTCAAGCGCTGGCAAGGCGCGTAAGCCTGCCACCTGCCGGCCCCGTCGCGCCCGCGACGACGGGCCCGCAGGCGCTTCGCTAGACTGGGTTTTCCGTTCTTCCATCCATCCACCGCGCGAGGAGACCCATGGCGATCGACCCCCTTTCCACCTGGCACCGGCTCGTCAAGACACGCGACGTCGCGGGGCTCGACGCCCTGCTGGCCGACGACGCCGTCTTCCTCTCGCCCGTGGTGCACCGGCCGCAGGTCGGCAAGGCGATCACCAAGCAGTACCTCGCCGCGGCCTTCCAGGTCTTCTTCAACGAGAGCTTCCGCTACGTGCGCGAGCTCCAGGGCCCGAACGACGCCGTGCTCGAGTTCGAACTCGAACTGGACGGCATCGCCATCAACGGCGTCGACATGATGAAGTGGAACGCCGACGGGCAGATCACCGAGTTCAAGGTAATGCTGCGGCCGCTGAAGGCGGTGAACCTGATCCATCAGAAGATGGCGGCGCAGCTGCAGGCGGCTGCGCAGTAAGCCGACTCAGGGGCAGGCCAGTTCCGTCTTGGCCACGGCGCACAGCCGGGCCTTCTCGGCCGCGGGCAACGTGAGCCCCGGCATCAGCCCGTCCAGCCGCAGCACCGCCGGGTAGAGGCGCGTGTCCTGCGGGTTCTTGCGGTAGGCCCGCAGCACCAGCTGCTGGCCTTCCTTGCCGCAATGCTGGCGCTGCTGGCGCGCCACTTCCTTGTCGTGTGCCGACCCATCGCCGTTGAATTCGCCAGCGAAGTGAAAGCACATTTCCGCGTCCTCCACGGCCTTGCGCAGGCGCTGCTCTTCCTTCGAGAACGTCGGCGGTGCGGCGAACGACATCGACACGGCCAGCAGTGCCGCGCCTGCCGCCATGACCCTCTGCAGCTTCATGGTGTGAATCCTTTTCCTGAATGAAAAAAGGGCCGTCCGCAGACGACCCTTCTCGTGGCAATCGCCGAAGCGATCGATCAATGGTTACTTCTTGTCGCCGCCCGGCACCTTGCCTTCGACGCCCTTGACGTAGAAGTTCACGCCCGACAGGAACTTGTCGTCGGCGACCGCGTCCTTGGCGATCAGCTCCTTGCCGTCCTGGCCGACGATCGGGCCCTTCCAGATCGAGAAGCTGCCGTCCTTCAGGCCCTTCTTGATTTCCTCGACCTTGGCCTTGGCTTCGGCCGGCACGTCTTCGGCGATCGAGACGATGTCGATCGCGCCTTCCTTCACGCCCCACCAGGTCTGGCCGGTGGCCCACTTGCCGTCCAGCGCATCTTGCGTGGTCTTGATGTAGTACGGCGCCCAGTTGATGATGGCCGAGCCCAGGTGGGCCTTCGGGCCGTAGGCGGTCATGTCGGAGTCCCAGCCGAAGGCGCGCTTGCCCTTCTCTTGGGCGGTCTTGAGCACGGCCGGCGAGTCGGTGTTCTGGAACAGCACGTCGGCGCCGCCGTTGATGAGGGCGGTGGCGGCTTCGGTTTCCTTGGGCGGGCTGAACCACTCGTTCACCCACACGACCTTGGTCGTGATCTTCGGGTTGACCGACTGCGCGCCCAGCGTGAAGCTGTTGATGTTGCGCAGCACTTCAGGAATCGGCACCGAGCCGACCACGCCCAGCGTGTTGCTCTTGGTCATCGAACCTGCGATCACGCCGGCCATGTACGCGCCTTCGTAGGTGCGGCTGTCGTAGGTGCGCATGTTCTCGGCGGTCTTGTAGCCGGTGGCATGCTCGAACTTCACGTCCTTGCTGTCGTTGGCGACCTTGAGCATCGGCTCCATGTAGCCGAAGGTGGTGCCGAAGATGAGCTTGTTGCCCTGGCCCACGAAGTCCCGGAACACGCGCTCGGCGTCGGCCGACTCGGGCACGCTTTCGACAAAAGTGGTCTTGATCTTGTCGCCGAATTCCTTCTCGAGCGCCTTGCGGGCGTTGTCGTGCGCGAAGGACCAGCCGCCGTCGCCCACGGGACCGACATAGGCGAATGCGATGTTCAGCGGGGCCGCCGGTGCGGGAGCCGGTGCGGCCGCGGGGGCCGGTGCCGGCGATGCTGCGGGGGCGGCCGCCTCTTCCTTCTTGCCGCAGCCGATGAGGGCCGCCGAAGCCACCGCGGTGAGGGCGGCGAGCTTGAGAAGGGAACGCTTGTTCAGATCATTCATTGTCGAAATCCTCGGAAGAAAAGGACGGGTTGGCAAAAAAACGAGAACGCGATTATGAGCCGGGGTAGAACGGTTTCCCCATCGATGCCGGCATGTTGATGCGGATGAAGGCGGGGTTGCGCGAGATCAGCGCCAGCACCACGATCGGCGCGATGTACTGGGCCATGCTGAGGAACTGCGAGGGCACGTCGACGCCGCTGCTTTGCAGGTGGAAGCCCAGCATCGAGACGCCACCGAACAGGTAGGCGCCGAGCAGCACGCGGACCGGGCGCCAGGTGGCGAACGTGGTCAGCGCCAGCGCGATCCAGCCGCGGCCGGCGACCATGCCCTCGACCCACAGCGGCGTGTACACGGTCGACAGGTACGCGCCCGCCAGCCCGCACAGCGCGCCGCCCGCGATCACCGCCAGGAAGCGGATGCGCCGCACCGGGTAGCCCAGCGCATGCGCCGACTCGGGCGATTCGCCCACCGAGCGCAGCACGAGGCCGGCGCGGGTGCGGTACAGGAACCAGATGAGCCCGATGGTCAGCAGCACGGCCACGTACACCATCGGGTGGTGCCGGAACAGCGCCGGGCCGGCCAGCGGGATGTCGGCCAGCACGGGAATGGCGAAGGGCGTGCTCTCGGGCAGCTTGGCCTGCACGAAGCTGATGCCCGCGAAGGCCGAGAAGCCGACGCCGAACAGGCTCAGCGCGAGCCCCGTCGCGTACTGGTTGGTGTTGAGCCAGATCACGAGCACGCCGAAGAAGGCCGCGAGCAGCGCGCCGGCCGCCATGCCGGCCAGGAAGCCGAGCCAGGGGTTGTGCGTGATGACCACCGTCGCGAAGCCCGCGATGGCGGCGCACAGCATCATGCCCTCGGCGCCGAGGTTGACGACGCCGGCCTTCTCGTTGATCAACAGGCCCAGCGCCGCGATGGCGAGCACGGTGCCCGCGCTCAGGGTCGAGCCCAAGAGGAGTGCGTAGCTTTCCATGGTTCAGAGACCCCCTTCGGTGGCACGCGTGGTGGGTGCGATTGGCGCGACGGGCGCGGTCGGCGCGGTGATCGGCGTGCTGACCTGCAGCGAGCTCGTGGTCAGCGTCGCGGCCTTGGCGCCGGCCTTGCGGCGGATGCGGTAGGCGATGAGCGTGTCGCAGGCCAGCAGCGTGAACAGCAGCAGGCCCTGGAACACGCCGGTGAGCGACTTGGGCAGGCCCAGGCGCGACTGCGCGAGTTCGCCGCCGATGTAGAACATGCTCATCAGGATGGCCGAGAAGATCATGCCCACCGGATGCAGCCGCCCGACGAAGGCCACGATGATGGCCGCGAAGCCGTAGCCCGCGGGCACGTAGGGCGTGAGCTGGCCGATGGGGCCCGCCACTTCGAGCGCGCCCGCCAGGCCGGCCGCGCCGCCCGAGGTGAGCAGCGCGATCCACACGGCGCGGCGTGCCGAGAAGCCGGCATAGCGCGCCGCCGCCGGCGCCAGCCCGCCGACCTGCTGCGCGAAGCCCGCGCGCGTGCGGAACAAGAACACCCACAGCGCGCCCGCGCCGACGAGCGCGATGATCAGCCCGATCGACACGCGCGAGCCCTTCATGAGGCGCGGGATCTGCGTCACCGCCTCGAAGGTCTTGGTCTGCGGGAAGTTGTAGCCCTGCGGATCTTTCCAGGGCCCGAAGACCAGGTAGCTCAGCATCAGCGTGGCCACGTAGACCAGCATCAGGCTCACGAGGATTTCGTTGGCGTTGAACTTGTCGCGCAGGAACGCGACGATGCCCGCCCACACCATGCCGCCCAGAATGCCCGCCAGCAAAATGGCCACGACGATCCAGCTGCCGGTGCTCTTGTCGGCCAGCAGCGCCACGCCGCCCGCCGCGATGGCGCCGCAGACGAACTGCCCTTCGGCACCGATGTTCCAGACGTTGGAGCGAAAGCACACGGCCAGGCCGAGCGCAATGATGAGCAGCGGCGTGGCCTTCACCATCAGCTCGCCGATGGCATAGCCGCTCTTGATCGGTTCGTAGAAGAACACCTGCAGGCCCTTGACCGGGTCCTTGCCCAGCGCGGCGAACAGCGCCACGCCGATGAGCACGGTGATCAGCAGCGCCAGGATCGGCGAGCCGTAGCTCCAGAAGCGCGACAGCTCCGGGCGGGGTTCAAGCTTGAGCATGCGCGCCCTCCTTCTTGTTGTTCTGGTGGGGCTGCGCCTGCGGCCACAGGCCGCTCATCCACTCGCCGATCTGCGGCAGCGTGGCCGCCGCGCGGTCGATCGAGGGCGACAGCCGCCCCTTGGCGATCACGTGCAGCCGGTCGCAGATGTTGAACAGCTCGTCGAGCTCCTCGCTGATCACGAGCACGGCGCAGCCGGCATCGCGCAGCGCCAGGATCTCGGCGTGGATGAGCGCGGCCGCGCCCACGTCCACGCCCCAGGTGGGTTGCGAAACGATGAAGAGCTTGGGGTTGGCGTCGATCTCGCGACCGACGATGAATTTCTGCAGGTTGCCGCCCGACAGCGAACGCGCCGCCGCGCCCGGGCCGCCGGCCTTCACCTTGAAGCGTTCGATGATGGAACGCGCCTGCTTGTCGAGCTCGGCGGTGCGAATCCAGCCGCCCTTGCCCACCGCATTGCTGCGCGTGAGCAGCAGGTTGTGCGCCAGGCCCAGCGTGGGCACGGCGCCGCGCCCCAGCCGTTCCTCGGGCACGAAATGCAGGCCCAGCGCACGCCGCGCGCGCGGGCGCAGCCGGCCGGCCGGCTGGTCGAACACGCGCACCATGGCGGGCTCGGCGCGCACGTCCTCGCCCGAGAGCGTGTACAGCAGTTCCTTCTGGCCGTTGCCCGAGACGCCGGCGATGCCGACGACCTCGCCTGCGCGCACGTCGAAGGAGATGCCGTCCAGGTCGACGCCGAACTGGTCTTCGCGCGCCAGCTTCAGGCCCTGCACGCGCAGCGCCACCGCGCCGGCATGCAGCGGGCGGTGCTGCAGCGGCGGCGGCTCGCTGCCGATCATCAGGCGCGAGAGCGATTCGGTGCTCTCGTTGCGCGGGTTGCAAACGCCCGTGACCTTGCCGCCGCGCAGCACGGTGCAGGCGGTGCACAGCTCCTGGATCTCGTGCAGCTTGTGGCTGATGTACAGGATGCTGCAGCCTTCCGAGGCCAGCTTGTTCAGCACGCCGAACAGGCGGATCACGGCCTGCGGCGTGAGCACCGAGGTCGGCTCGTCCAGGATCAGCAGCTTGGGGTTGGTGAGCAGCGCGCGGATGATCTCCACCCGCTGCATCTCGCCCACCGACAGCGTGTGCACGGGGCGCGAAGGGTCGATGTCCAGCCCGTATTCGCTGGCCTTGGCCGTGATGCTGCGGGCCACCTCGGCCAGCGCGAGCGACTTGTCCAGGCCCAGCCAGACGTTCTCGGCCACGGTGAGCGTGTCGAACAGGCTGAAGTGCTGGAACACCATGCTGATGCCCAGCGCGCGCGCCTGCTGCGGGTTGCGCAGGTTGACCGCCTGGCCGTCGAAGGTGACGGTGCCTTCGTCGGGCTTGACCGAGCCGTAGATGATCTTCATCAGGGTCGATTTGCCCGCGCCGTTCTCTCCGAGCACGGCATGGATTTCGCCGGGCTGCACGGCCAGGGAGATGTCGCTGTTGGCCACCACCGCGGGATACCGCTTGGTGATGTGCGCCAGCTGGAGTCTGGGGGTTGTCATGCCGGGTTTCGTGGGTTTGTCTCGTTCAACATCAACAAGCGGGGACAGCTATAAGTTTAGGGCCTGTAAACACTGTGTTTTGGTGCCGCGAAGGCCTGCCAGGGCGGGCCAATCAAGGCGCGCGACGCCGCGTGTGCATGCGCACACGCAAGGAGC